>JBKHCQ010000011.1:0-25410 GCA_046541755.1 Anaerolineales bacterium
GAAGGTTGCGAAAATGACTTCAAATAGCACGAATTAGATGCAGTGAGCAGTTAAGCTGTTTATCAGAGCTTCCGTTAACCTTCGCAAGGTTTCGATAGGAGTCTGGCTCCAACGGGGAAAATGCTTTTCTCCGCGCATCTACTCAATCTGCCGAATCAAAAAGCCTGGAGGCGGTGACCTCCAGGCTTTTTGATTGAATCGGCAGACTGAATGGATTAGTGGCAGACGATGTCGCTGATTTTCCACGCGCCGTCCGCACGGCTGAGAGTGACGTCGATGATGGTTCCGAAGTTTGTCCCGACCGTCAGGCGCGCCGTATCGCTCGCGATTTCGGCCTCGCCGACCTCGATGGAGGTCGGGATATCCTGGGCACAGAGGAAGACATCGTAGGCGCCCTTGTCGAAGGAGGCGATGATCTCATCGGCCTTGGTCACCATCGCTGCGTCCAGATACTCGCTCTCCTGATAGGCCTTGTCCGCCATCGGATTGCCCTCGTACGCCAAATACCAGGAGTAGAAAGCTTCCGTCACCGCCTCTGGCGCCACCGCCGCTTGTGTCGGCCCCTGGGCACAGCCTGTCAGCGTCAATAACAGACAACTCAATCCTGCCAATCCAACCATCCAAATTTTCCGTAGCATCTCATCTATTTCCTTTAAAGTTTGGGTTAGCTACCGGACACTTTTTCCAAGACCACTCTTAATCAGCAGATAGAGCAGATGTAAGCGGATTAGATTTCGATTCAGGTCTAAAGTCTCACAAATCTCACAAATCTCACAAAGAAAACACAAAGAGGTATAGAAGATACAAGGAAGTTATTTCTCTGCGGATCTTTGGGGAAATCCCCGGCAATTCTGTGCCAATTAGACTATCTGATTATCCATCTGCTCCATATGCTTAATCTGCTGAGATAGAGGGATAAAACTGTCCGGTAGGTAGAGTTTGGGTAAAAAATCTGTGTGAATGAATTTTTTAGCTTGGGCGTTTTTTCGACCGCGCTACTGCTATAACGTCGCGGTTTCGAAGAAGGTTCCTCAAGATGCCTGGTCAACTGGACAGTTTCGGTCAGCAATAGTTTTGGCCAGCAATTGAAGCATTCCTTGACAACCAGGCGAGGGCCAAGGATAATATCCGTATGAGCGAAAGCATAGAGATGTATCTCGCCACGATCATACGGCTGCGGGAGACGCGGGACGAGCCGGTGCCCCTTTCCGCGTTGGCCAATGCCCTTTCGATTGCCAGCGTCTCGGCCAATGAGATGTGTCGTAAAATGCAGGAGCAGGGGTTGGTGATTTATCGTCCCTACAAGGGCGTCACGCTCACGGACGCGGGCGAGCGGCGCGGACGCGCTGTTTTGCGTCGCCGGGGTCTCTGGACCGTCTTCCTGACCCAGCGGCTCGGCTTGGCGCCGGAACGCGCGCACGAGGCCGCCGATATGTTGGAGCATGGCACGCCGGATGATGTCGCGGAGCGCCTCGCTAATTTCCTGGGAAGCCCCAGGGTGACGCCGCTGGGCACGCCGATTCCCTCGGCCAACACAGAGATCGCCTATCCCGTCGCCGTGCCCTTGACAACGATCACCACCGGGCACGTGGGCCACGTGGCGGAACTACCCTCGGACGCGACAATCCGCGAGTTTCTGCACAAGCACGGCCTCCAGGTGGGCACGCCGGTGACGGTGCTGAGCGTTGCGGATTCCGGGGATCGGTTGCTGGAGATGGGCGCGAATGCAACGCCGCCGCGCCATCTCAGCATGACGCGCGCAATGGCCGAACGTATCCTGGTGGTTCCCCAAGAGGATATGTTAGAGGTCACGGACGTGACATGTGAACCGGCTTCGGAATGCGTCCCCCGCGCCAAGTTGATCCCCCTGAGCCAGTTGCAGAAGGATGAGGTGGGCGTCATCGTGCGCATCAATAGCCAAGGGGCGCTGCGTCAGCGGTTGTTGGATATGGGCGTCGTCACCGGAGAGGAAATTCGCCTCAAGCACAAAGCGCTCTTCGGCGATCCGCTGGAATTTACATTGAAGGATTATCAAATCTCCCTGCGCAAGGAAGAGGCGGCGGAGATTATGGTGGAGGTTGCGATCTGCTCCGCTCCGTAACGCATCATTTGTCACGAGGCAAATGATGCATAACGTCTCACGCATCACTAGAGCGTTCTGGCCTGTAAATCCTCATAGGCCAAACGCTCTTTTCTTATTCCCAGCCCACTTCGATCTTTAGGCTTCCCTTAAGAATCTCTTGACAAAGACCTGGTCTGTGATAATATTTAGGCATACCTTAAGTATGACACGTATATATTACAGTTAGCCATAACAAGGAGATAAAAATGACGAAGCAGATCAGACGACTGAGCGATTTGGCGCCCGGCGAATCGGGCCTGGTGCGCAAGGTGGAAGGCGACAAGTCCATTCGCCGGCGGATGATGGACATGGGGGTAGTGAACGGGGTCGAGGTGCAGGTCAAGCGCGTCGCGCCCTTGGGCGATCCCATCGAGTTTATCGTGCGCGGCTACAACCTCTCCCTGCGCAAATCCGAGGCGCGCGCGATCCACGTCGAGACCGCGTGAGGCGTCACGTATGATGCCCTTACGGATGGCCCAACCGGGAGAGACGGTGCAACTGGTCGCCTTGCGAGGCGGCCAGCGGATGCGCAGGCGGCTGGCCGATATGGGTCTGACGCTCAATATGCCGCTGCGTCTGGTGCAGCGCAATGGACACGGCCCGGTGATCGTGGATGTGAAGGGGACGCGCTTAGCTATCGGGCGGGGGATGTCTCATCACATTATGGTAGAACCGCTCATTTAAACGAAGGTTATTTAAACAAAGGAGTAATACAATGACACACGCAACTATCGCCTTGGCCGGCAATCCCAACGTTGGAAAGAGCACGGTCTTCAACGCGCTCACCGGCGCGCGCCAACACGTGGGGAACTGGCCAGGCAAAACGGTCGAGAAGAAAGAGGGCACGTGGCTGTATGACGGGCAGACCTACACCGTGGTCGACCTGCCTGGAACCTACAGCCTCACGGCGTTCTCAATGGAAGAGATTATCGCGCGCGATTTTATCATCGATGCGCAGCCTGACGCCGTCGTCGTGGTGGTGGACGCGGTCAACTTGGAGCGCAACCTCTATCTGGTCGTGCAGATTATCGAGATGGGCGCGCCGGTGATCATCGCGCTGAATATGACCGACATCGCCGAGACGAAGGGCCTCAAAATCGACGTGGAGAAGTTGTCGCAGGGGCTGGGCGCGCCCGTGGTCTCGACCATCGCGCGCGAGGAACGGGGTATTGACGATCTGGGCGCTGCTATCGTCGCGGCGCTGCATTCACAACCGGAGGTATCACGATGACGACATCACACACGGCCGCTTATACGCGGCCCCGAGGTTTGGTGGACTACGGCGCCGAGGTAGAAGAAGAAATCGTCGCGCTGCAAGAACTCATTGAGCAGGACGCCGACCTGCGCGAGCGCTACACCACGCGCTGGCTGGCGGTCAAACTGCTGGAAGAAGATGAAGATATTCTGGGGAAGCTGCACGCATCGGGCAATCACGCGGCGCTTCTCCATCAGGCCGAGGCCAGCATCGAGCATCTGCGCGCCGTCTACGGCGACGATGTGGACACCATCATCGCGGATCGACGCTACGGCTGGATCCATGGCCTGGTGAAAGAGACCGTGCAGCGCCCGGCGGAAGATCGTCTGTCGCTCTCCGATAAAATTGATTGGATCGTGACCAACCGCGTCTTGGGCATTCCCATCTTCCTGGCGCTGATGTGGGTGGTCTTCAAGGTCACCACCGACGTGGCCGGTCCCTACTTGGATTGGGTGGATGGCGTCATTGGCGGCCCGATCACTAATTGGGTCGTGGCCATCATTGGATGGCTGGGACTGGGCGGCACGTGGATCGAAAGCCTCTTCGTCGATGGCATCATCGCCGGCGTGGGCGGCGTGCTCGTCTTCGTTCCCGTGATGATGTCGCTCTACCTGGCGCTGGCCTTGCTGGAGGACTCCGGCTACATGGCGCGCGCCGCCTTCGTGATGGATCGGTTGATGCACGCGCTGGGACTGCACGGCAAGAGCTTCCTGCCGATGATCGTGGGCTTTGGCTGCACCGTGCCCGCCTTCTATGCCACGCGCACACTGGAGAACGAGAAGGATCGCGTGCTGACCGGGCTGCTGGTGCCCTTTATGAGCTGCGGCGCGCGCCTGCCGGTCTATGCCCTCTTCGCCTCGATCTTCTTCCCCGATAACGCCGGGGCCGCCATCTTCTGGATGTACATCATCGGGATCCTCGTCGCCATCGTCTTGGGCGTGATCCTCAAGAACACACTCTTCAAGGGCAAGGAGCAAGCGCCCTTCGTGATGGAACTGCCGCCCTATCGCCTGCCCACGTTCAAAGCGATCTGGTTCCACATGTGGGAGCGGACGCAGAGCTTCGTGCGCAAGGCCTCCGGGCTGATTATGGTCACCAGCATCATCATCTGGCTCTTGCTGGCGATTCCCGTTGGCGGCGGGGGCGGATTTGCCGAAGCGCCGGTAGATCAGAGCGCCTTTGCGTCGGTCTCGAGCGGGCTATCGCCGATCTTCAAGCCGGCCGGTTTCGGCAACTGGCGGGCCAGCGGCGCGCTGGTGACCGGATTCGTCGCCAAGGAGGTCGTCGTCGGCACGATGGCGCAGGTCTACGATGTCGAAGGGGCCGAAGAAGTCGCCGAACCCACAACGTTCTTCGAGGATGTAGGCGAGATCCTCACCAGCTTCATCGGCGCGACCGTCGATACGCTCAAATCCCTGCCCCTCATCGTCGGCATCGATCTCTTCGAGGGCGAGGAGGAAGCAGAGCCAACCGACTTGATGGCCGCCGTCCGCGACGACTTCGAGGCCGCCAGCAACGGCCACGGCGCGTTGGCCGCGATCTCCTACATGCTCTTCGTGCTGCTCTACACCCCATGCATGGTGGCGATTGCTGCCGAGCGCCAAGAATTGGGCACCAAATGGATGTGGGTCAGCGTGATTGGGCAACTTATCCTCGCGTGGATCGTCGCTGTCGTAGTCTTCCAGGGCGGCATGCTGCTCGGGTTGGGATAGCGACGATGTTGAAACAGATCCTTCGGGAAATCGCAGACGGCTACGGGCGCAGCAAATCAAGTCTGGCGCGAAGGTTGGACATCAGCGAGGGGCTTTTGTCTCAGATGATGAATGATCTGGCGCGCAGGGGCTATCTCGCGCCGCTGGCGCCAGAGTCGATGGGGACAACGGGAACAACGGAAAAGGCCGGCGCGTGCCAGGGATGCAAACTGAGCGCCGCTTGCTCTAGTTGTGCCATCAACAAGCAACCTCTGCTTGCGGGCTGGGTCTTGACCGCCAAGGGCCGCCGAGCAGCAGAGGGATAACGTCCGATCTTGTACAAAAGCCGCCCTCAGAGCTATCTCTGGGGGCGGCTTTTAGTGTGGCAATCCTCAGAACTCGCTGACCACGCTCGGCAGCGGGCCTTTGGTGTTGTGCAGGCCGGCGAATTCATCATCGGCGGCGTCCTCGCGATAGTGCGTGCCGCGCGATTGGCGATTGTGCCACGCCGCCTGCGCCATATTCCGCAGCCCGATGAGGTTGTCGTTGCGGCGGGTCGTGCGGTAGAAGTCGTCCATCACTTCCCACAAGTGATGGAGATCCTTCATCGCCCGCGCCAAGCGATGCGTGTTGCGCGCCACTCCCACGTAAAACCATAGGATGTTCTGGATGGTGCGCGAATCGCGATAGACCAACACCGGATTGGCGTCTTGGCCCGCGTTCGTGTCATAATATCGCGTTCGGCTGCCTTATTTTTCCTTAGCGTCTTTGTGGCTTTGCGAGACCCTTTAGCTTTTTTCAGTGGCGTTATCATTGGTAACGAAGATTTATACTGCTATAATAAAGAGGAAATCATTCCAGAAGCTTTCTTCGTGAGTTTAACTTTGAGAAGCCACGCTGGAATGCCCGTGAAGTAGGTTAAAAATCAATTAAAATATAAGGAGTGGAGAGTATGGCAATCGAATTAGTGCCGCCAGAGCCTTTAGAAGTGCCAGAGCCGGTCGAGCCTGTGAAGAAGGATCAAGCGGAGGAGATGGTCGAGCTGGAGCCGGAGGTCGCACAGCGCCTGGATGCCAAGGTCGCGGAGTTCGTGGACGCAGTGCTCAGCGCCGAGGTCAATACCGAGCCGTTCAATGAGCGCATGACCGCGATCCACAATATGGGCAACGCCGAGATCCGTCAGGCGGCGAGTGTCTCCAATCGCATCTTGGATCAGCCGGTGCGCGGCTTATCGGAGGATTCGGACATCTCGCAGGCGTTGGTCTCACTGCGCGCCACTGTCGAGGAGTTGGATCCCTCGCAACCGGCCGCCACGAAGCGCAAGTTGCTGGGTATTATCCCGATGGGCGAGAAGTTGACGAGCTATTTCCAAAAGTATCAATCGGCCCAGGATCATATCGACGCGGTCCTCAACGCCCTCTATCACGGCCAGGATGAGTTACACAAGGATAACGCGACTATCGAGCAGGAGAAGCGCAATATGTGGGAGGCGATGCAACGCCTCCAGCAGTATGTCTACGTCAGCCGGAAGCTGGACGCGGCGTTGGAGACCCGCATCGCGGAGATCGAGGCCGAGAATCCCGAAAAGGCCCGTCTGGTCAAAGAGGATATGTTGTTCTACCTGCGCCAGAAAGAACAGGATCTGCTCACGCAGTTAGCCGTCAGCATCCAGGGCTACTTGGCCTTGGATATGGTGCGCAAGAACAACCTGGAATTGATCAAGGGCGTGGATCGCGCGACGACGACGACCATCTCCGCGCTGCGCACCGCCGTGATCGTGGCGCAAGCGCTCAACAACCAAAAGCTGGTGTTAGATCAGATCACGGCGCTCAACACGACCACGGGCAACATCATCGCCTCGACCTCCGAGATGTTGAAGGGCCAATCGGCGGAGATTCAGACGCAGGCGGCCAGCGCCACGGTGGATATGGAAAAGCTCCAGACGGCATTCAACAATGTCTACGAGGCGATGGACATGATCTCCGAGTTCAAAGTCCAGGCGTTGGATGGCATGGCGCAGACGGTCAACACGCTCTCGGCCGAGGTGGAGAAGGCTTCGAGCTATGTGGATCGCGTCCGCAGCGAGCAGACGTTGGATGTGACGGACGATATGGCGTTGCCGGATGAAGATGAAGAGGATGTCGTCTCGATTTAGCATCCTATCCCTTGAGTTCATCAGCAGATGGAGCAGATTTGGATTATGGAATATAGAATTAAGTAGATCTGCTTCATCTGCTGAGTTTGGAGGCGTCTATGAGTGAATCAATACCGCCCTTTGAGCGGGAAACGCTGACGGCGCTCTACGATAGCACATCGGGGGAGAGTTGGCAGCAAAATGACGGCTGGCTGAGCGATGCGCCGCCCGACACGTGGCGCGGCGTCACCGTGCGCCACGGCCACGTCGTCGGGCTGGATTTGGCCAACAATAAGCTGAGCGGCCCCCTCCCCGCTGAGTTGGGGCATTTGACGCTCTTGCGCACGGTGGATCTTTCGCGCAACGCCCTGCGAGGGACGATCCCGGAGCGGCTGGGCCATCTCAAGGATCTGCGGGAGTTGAATTTGGCCCATAATCAACTGCGCGGGCCGATTCCGGGCCGGCTGCGATTGTTGTTGCATCTCACCCGCTTGGATCTGCACGATAATCAACTGAGCGGCGAGATCCCGTCGGGCTTGGGCGATTTGGCCCACCTGACGCACCTCAATTTGGCGGAGAATCGCTTGCAGGGGCCGGTTCCGGCGACGTTGGGGCAACTTTCCCAGTTGCTCGCGCTCTCGCTGGAGAAAAATCAGCTTGAGGGCCGCTTGCCGGAGGCGCTGATGCAGCTTTCGACGCTGGAGACCTTCACCTTCCAGGAGACAAAGTTGATCGAGCCGGGCGAGGAGGATTTTCAAGCGTGGCTGCGTAATCTGCTGCACGTCGAGAGCACCGGCGTCGTCGATATTCCCGCGACCTTGGCGGCGCCGTCGGGCGCAGCGACGGCTTGGCTGCCCGCGTTGATTAAAATGGGCCTGGTGGGGTTGGTGGGCGGCATCATCTTGATCGTGACGCTGCCGTTTCTCGGCCCGCTGCCCAGCGTGATCCTGGCTTTGGCCGGGGCGGCCGGCGCCGGCTACGCGACGACCAAGCTCCCCGCGCTGCCGGGCGAGCGAGCCTCCGCACCGCAGGCGTTGACGACCCGCGCGGACGCGGCGTCGAGCGTCAGCGCGCAGCGCTTGGAGAAGGATCTCCGCTATCTGGTCAACCTGAGCCGCGAGGAGTTGCCCGATGACGCCACGGAGAAGGTAATTCAGATCGCCTCGACCATCATCGCGATTTTGCCGCGCTTCCCCAACCTCGCCAGCGGCGAGCACAAGGTCTATACCGTCCGCCAGACCGTGCGGGACTATCTGCCGGCGGCGATCAACAACTATCGCGCGCTGCCTCGCGAGTATGCCGAGACGGAGCCGTTAGAGGAGGGCAAGACCGCCCATCAATTGTTGGTGGAGCAGTTGACGGTGCTGGCCAAGCAGATCGACGCCATCGCGGCGGAATTTCCCCAATCAGACGCCCAGCGCTTGATGATTCACGGGCGCTTCTTGGAGGATAAGTTCGCCGAGGAGGGGGAGAGTTCCTGGATTTAAGAGGCGGATGATCGGACATAAATGGGGAGGCTGCAATCCCCCTTGATAGTTCGCGCAGAAAAACAAAACCGCCGCAAGCGAGTAGCTATGCTTGCGGCGGTTCTATCGTGATAGCATCACAAGCGGATGCGCTCAGACATTGGTTTCGCCCTCCGGCGCGGGAATGGAGAATATCACGCGCAGCCCCCGCTCCGGCGCACTTTCGAAGCGGATCTTGCCGCCCAACATCTCGATGCGGTCGCGGAGTGTGGAGAGATTGAGTTGCTGTGCATCGGATGATTCTAAGTTCGCGTCAATCTCAAATCCCTTGCCGTCATCCTCAAAGACGACGCGCAACTCGTCGTCGGTCAGCTCAGTGGAGAGCTTGATGGTATTGGCGTGGCTTTGGACGCGCCCAATATGAATCAGCGCCTGGATCACGCGGAAAACAGTCACCTCCTTATACGGCGCCAAGCGCCGATCCTGCCCACTGATGTTGAGCTTGAGGCCGGTGAAGCCGCTCTCCGTGACCCCTTCCGTGTAGCGCTTAAGCGTCGGATTGAGGCCGAGATCATCCAACATCATCGGGCGCAGATCGAAGATGAAGCCTTTGACCTGTTGAAAGGCGTTGACTACGCTCTCCTTTAACTCGCCCAACTCAACGCGGGCGCGGTTGGGATCGCGGTCGAAGAGACGCCCACAAATCTCTGCCTGGAGCACGAGATTGGTCAAGGATTGAGCCGGCCCATCGTGCATCTGGCGCGAGAGCCGGAGCCGTTCCTGTTCCTGCGATTCGATGACGCTGATCACGAGGGACTTCGGCGTGATTTCCATCTCGCCCGTTTCCTCACCAATCGAATCGATGTCCTCCTGCTCCGCGAACTCCAAAATTCTATCGTAGAGTTGGTTCAAGCGCTCCAGATGTTTCTTATCGCTCTCCAACTTCTCCAATTGCCCCCGCATCGTGAACAGCCGTCGCTGATTTTCCACCAGCGAATTGTACGTGTGTTTGATGTCCTCGCGCGGCACTGTGTCGAATGTCTTTTCGATTTGGCGGGCGCGGGAGACAGACCGCGCGTTTGCCTGCGTGAACCGCTCAACCTCCGAGGCGGTCTGCTCAATAAGCATCTCCACCTCTCGCAAATCCGACGCGACCTTTTTCTGCGCCTGCTGACAATTTTCTACGAATTGCTGCCAGCTTACTTCAGTCATTATGCCCCCTTTCTCTAAGATGTTCTAGGTGTATGCCCTGATAGCCTGGTTCTTCAGGATTCGCCGGGCGCAATCGTAATAACCTCACCCACAACCCAGTAACGACAAAAAAGTCCGTGATCTCCACAAACGCGCGCATCTTTGCTGCTTTTAGGGCTATGCAAGGAGTTGTCCGGTGAATCCCCAAAACCCCAATGGCCTTAGCTTTTTCTCCGGTTCGGCGCGAATTGTACCCAGCCGTGCCGGAGTGCGTAGATCGCAGCTTGCGTGCGATCTGATAAGTTCATCTTGGACAAAATCGACGTGATATGATTTTTGACCGTCTGATGACTGATCCCCAAGCGGTTGGCGATCTCTTTGTTGCTCATCCCTTCGATAATCTGTTCCAACACCTCCATCTCCCGGCTCGTCAAAGGAGAGAAGGTCGCATCCTCCGGCTTGATTCCGTAGCGACGGTAAAGCTCCAACAGCCATTGCTCGGCCTGCGCCGGCGTCATCCGTTGGCCATCGATCACGTAGTAGCCCGCGGCCACCGCTCGGACCGTATCCAACAATTGATTCGGCGTGATATCTTTGGCAAAATAGGCCGAGGCGCCGAAGCGAATTGCCCGATAGACCTGTTCCTCGTCATCGTAAGCGGTGAGAATGATCACGTTGACGTGGGGACATTGCTCCTTGAGGCTTTTCGTCACCTGCAGGCCATTCAACCCCGGTAGATTGACATCCATCAGCGCCACATCGGGTTCAATTTTGGCGAGCATATCCAGCGCCTCAGGGCCGTCATCGCACTCTGCTACCACATTAATATCCGCTTCGACTTTGAGGACATCGAGGATGCCTTGTCGAAAGAATGGATGGTCATCGACGATAACCACCCTTATGCCTTCGGGCGTACTTTTATCTCGCGGACTCATATAATTCTCCTCGCCATAATTTACGTGTATTGGGGAAACTAGCCACCCGACACTTCTTAGCTCGCGGATAAACACAGATTAACGCAGATATTTTTTGATTTTTATAGTGCACGAAGAGTCATTCTGGGAATGTACGGGTAAAATTTGGCCTTAAACTCGTCCAAATGGAGTACGCGGTAAAATATGCACCAAGGTGGAGAACTTCTTCGCTGAAAGATCTAAAAAATCTGTGGGATCCGTGAAAATCCGTGAGCTATTTTCTAAAAGTGTCGGGTAGCTAATTTGGGAAACTCAAATCAGGCTCTCTGGCACAGACTTGATTAGCGTTGTTCTGAGAGCCGATCAAAGGCGAGCAGCCCCGGATCAGCATCGTGAATCATCAATTCCACCAAGCGCTGCGCGGCGATGAATGCCCAACTCAATCCCCATGGCCCCAAGCCACTCGCGGCGTAAACGCCGGGGAGATCGAGCAACTCGCCGACGATGGGCAGGCCATCCTCACTGTGGGCCACCCACGCGGAGCGCCGGCCGCTGACGGGCGCGTTAGGGCAGAGTTGGTGCGCAATTTCCGTGAGATGCCGCAGCGGTGATTGATCAATCGGGTCCCAGCCGACCAATCGCCATCGCCCCTCCGAGGCCCGAATCACGCTGCTGCCGTGTTCCAGCACCAACGGCGTGAGGAGCGTCTCCGAATTACGCAGGTCAATGCTCGTGATCCGCAGCGGATGCACGATGCTGCCCAAAAATTTGCTCAAGCGCACGGCATGCGCCCCGCCCGCCAGCACAACGCCCTTCGACCAAAGATACCGCTTCCGCGCCCAGATGGTCAGTGGCTCCGCCCCGGATTCGGGTAGATGAATGCCCTGGACTTCCGTCCCGGTTTCCACCGTGATGTTGGGATGTACTAACAGCGCTTCGATCATCCGTTGAGGATCGAAGGCGATGTCGTCTTGGGTGACCAGCGCGACCAGATAGCCCAATTCGGTGGCGTCGTCGATATCGACCTCGTAACCCTCCGCCTCTAATTGCGCGGCGGATTGTTGCAAGTTGCTCACCTCCGCGCTGCTGCTGATGGGCCGGAAGCTACCGACGCGCTGTCCTTCCTGTTCGAGCTGTTGGAGGGTTTCATCCAGGAGCTGCAAATTTCCCTCGGTGAGATGCCAGATCTCGCGCGCTTGCTCCGCGCCGACCTCCTTTTGCAGGGTGACGTAAGGCGTGGGCGTGCCCAGAAGCGCCAGCCCCACGCCGCGCGCAGCGATCCCGCCGGGGGATGCGCTCGCTTCCAGAACGGCCACGTGTAAGGCCTCCTGCGCCAATCGCCGGGCGATCAATGCGCCGGTGAGGCCCGCCCCGATGACGACGACATCGTAGATTTCTTTGGTTGGTGACATGAGCACTCCTTAATCTATCTCAAGGCCGCTTGACGGTCAGCTTGGCCTGATCGAAGAACGCGGCGTTATTGACGTGGGGCGAGACCGGTTCGGCAAAAAAGCAGACTGTCACCTTCCCATATTGGATGGGGGACGGCGGTGAGCCTTCCTCTTCACCAGCACCTTCTTCTTCTTCTTCTTCTTCTTCTTCTTCTGGTTCCTCTAATTCCTCACCATGGGGCAACGGCGTCGGCGTGGCGGTTGCCCCATCTTCTTCTGCCTCCTGCACGATAAGCGAGGGCGAAACTAACGTAACCGTCCCACTATCCTGATTGATGCGCATCTCCTGGCCCCACTCTGCATGGAAACAATTCTCCGCGCCGGTGAGATCAATCCCGGCCTTGACGATCAAACTGTCAATCGAGGAAAACGCCTTGGCCTTGATCTCAAACGTGACCTCGCTGCCTACCGGCACGGTGACGGTCTGATGCACCCAGGTGCGGAACTTGAGCCAGCGCTGCGTCTCGACCTTGAGGGTGGCGTCGTTGATCTGGCGAACTGGATCATCGGCGGCGGTGAAGAGCGGTTCCGCGTAGGAATCCTCCGGGTCAAAGTCATCGCCGGGTTTGTAGTTAAGATAAGCATCCCACTTCCAGCCGGGGATGCGATTGGGCATGATGAAGTCGAACTCCGCGCCTTCGAGCGTCACCGGCTTGATGGGGGCGGGCGTCGGCGTGGGCGTGGGCGTTTCGGTGGGGCGCGGCGTCGAGGTGGGCGTGGGCGTCCGCGTGGGCTGCGATGGCAAAGTGGGGCGCGGCGTCGATGTGATGGTCGGCGTCCACGTCGGCGCTTCTTCCGGCGTGTAGGTAGGGGAAGGCAGCGGCGTCGGCGTAGGCGGCAGCGCGACCGGGCGTCGCAGTTCGTTGACAACGAGGCCCACGAGGCCACAGATAACCGCGAAGTCCAAGACGGCCAGAACAAGCAAGATTATTTTTTGCCTACGGGTTAAGTTTCCCATACCTTCACTTTCATATCTACTTCTCTACTTCATATCTACGCTGGCAAACGCGCGACGATCCGCCCCATATCAGCGGGGTCATAGCCCGGCAGCGCGGCGACGGCGGCCCGGAATCCATCATCGGACAGCAGATCGCGCAGCGGCGCCAGCAGGGGATCATCCCAGAAGCGCGCGGGGATGATCACATCGTAGCGCTCCCACGCGAGGGGCACAAAATCCAAGCCGAGCGCGCCGGCCGCCGCGCGCACGCCCATCCCGGCGTCGGCCAGGCCGGTGTCCACATCGACGGCCACGGCTAAATGGGTCACCTCTTCGCGGGCGTAGCCTCGGATCTGCGCGCCGGTGAGGCCCTCTTGAGCGAGGAGATGATCCAACAACACGCGCGTGCCCGCGCCGCGCTGGCGGTTCACATACGTGACCTCCTCACGGGCCAGATCGGCGATGCTCTGGATGCTCTTAGGATTGCCCTCGGCGACGATGAGGCCCTGTTCCCGGCGCGTGAGCGTGACGACGATCACGGGAGTCTCCGGCAGATAGCGGCGGATGTAGGCCAGATTGTACTCGCCGCTCTCGGGATCGAGCAGGTGCGCGCCCGCGAGATGTGCTTCGCCGCGTCGCAGCGCGATCAGGCCGCCGATGCTGCCGGCGTTGGCGCTGGCCAAGCGGCGCGGCGGGCGCTTTTCCGCCAGAAATTGGGCCATCAGATCCAACGAAAGATCGTGGCTGCCGATGGCCAGCAAGGTGCGGTCAAGGGCTTCCGGCGGCTGATACAACTCGACGGTGACCTCCTGGCCGGCGTTCACGCCCTCCGAGTAGCGCGGGATCGCGACGAGACCATCGGCCCGCACCAGCGAGGTGAGCACGCCCGCCCCGCGCGAGAGGGGCGCGGCCAAGGTGCGGCCATCCACGCGCCCGACGACGACGCGCACAAATTCCTCGTCCCCAACGGGAGAGAGCAACTTGCGCGTCATCATCGCCCGGCAGGTCGGGCGCTCCGGCGGGAGCAGCCCCTGCCATTGGTAGATGAGGGGCCGGACGCACAGCTCGCCCGTCAACGCGGCGGAGACCGGATACCCCGGCACGCCGATGATGGGAACTTGGCCGTCATCCAGATGAATCATCCCTATGACGACGGGATGACCGGGCCGCACGTTGATGCCGTGCACCAGTAACTCGCCCAGTTGATCGACGATGCGGGCGGTGTAATCATCGCGCCCCGCCGACGATCCGGCGTTGAGCAGGATCAGATCCGCGCGCGGTGCAGCTTCGATGACGGCGCGCGCGATGGCCTCTGGATCATCCGGCGCGATCTCCATTCGCTCCGCCGTCCCGCCCCACGCGCGCACCTGCGCGCTCAGCACCAGACTGTTGTATTCGATGATCTCGCCCGGCTGCGGCGCGCGTCCCGGCGGGATCAACTCATCGCCGGTGGGGATGATGATCACGTGCGGGCGCCGTCGCGCGGGGATGGTCGTGTGGCCCGCGCCCGCAATCGCGCCCAGATCCACCGGTCGCAGGCGATGATTGGCCGGGCGGAGCAACTCCGTCGCGACGATGTCCTCGCCCACGGCGCGGACGTGCTCCCAGCGGGCGACGGGCGAGCGCAGTAGGATGATGTCGTCCTCCAGTTGGACGTGCTCCACCATCACCACCGCATCGGCCCAAGCGGGGAGCGCGTCGCCGGTATCGACCGGCGCGGCATCCTCGCCGAGGCGCAAACGCGCGGGCTGGGCGTCGCTGGCGCTGGACGTGTCGGCGGCGCGGACGGCGTAGCCATCCATCGCGCAGGCGTGATAGTGCGGTGAGGAGAGCTGCGCCCAGATCGGCGCGGCGGTAACGCGCCCCAAGGCCGCGTCGATGGGAATGTCTTCTCCGGGAAGCGGCATCCAGCGATCCGCCGCGATGAGCGCCTCTCGCAGACGAGCCTGCGCTTCTTCTAAGGAGACCTCTTTTAGGTAAATGTTACGGGTATGCTGCATATTCACCTCAGCTTTTTGTTAATGATACTCCAAGTTCGTTTGATGACAAGCGTACGTTTTACATAGCAGACCCGCCTCATAGATCATCTGTTGGGGGATTCCAAAACTTAGTCCCCCGACACTTCTTAGCTCACGATAAATCCGGATTAACGCAGATATTTTTGATTTTTATAGTGCACGAAGAGCCATTCGGGGGAATGTAAGGGTTAAAAATTGGCCTTAAACTCGTCCAAATGGATGTGAGTGGTAAAATGTACACCAAGATGGAGAACTTCTCCGCCAAAAGATCTAAAAATCCGTGGGATCCGTGAAAATCCGTGGGCTATTTTCTAAAAGTGTCGGGTAGCTAGCAACAACACAGTGGTCTACGAAGGATTGACGTCCCATCTTACTTGGGGTATAGTGACAGCGTGAAAGGGGAAGGTTAGATGGTTTCTGACAAAACTGACGAGACCGGCCAGCGAAAAGATGATCACGTGCGCATCAGCCTGGAGGAGGATGTCTCCTTTGATCGGCTGACGACCGGGCTGGAGCATTATCGCTTCACTCACCAGGCGCTGCCGGAGCTGGATTTGGCGGCGGTGGACACCACGACGACTTTTTTGGGCCATGAACTGCGCTTCCCGCTACTCATCGCTTCGATGACGGGCGGGACGCCGGAGACAGCCCGCATCAATCGCGTGCTGGCGATGGCGGCGGAGATGTTCGGGCTGGGGATGAGCGTTGGCTCAGTGCGGGCCGCGCTGGAAGACCCCCAGGTAGAATGGACATTCCAGATGCGCCGGTACGCCCCTTCGATTCCGCTGTGGGTAAATTTAGGCGCCGTCCAATTGAACTACGGCTACGGCCCAGAAGATTGCCAGCGCGCCGTCGATCTGATCGAGGCCGATGGTCTCTATTTGCATTTAAATCCGCTGCAAGAGGCGCTCCAGCCAGGGGGCGATACGCGCTTCTCCGGGTTGCTGCGCAAGATCGAGGTGGTGTGCGCGGCGTTAGATGCGCCCGTCATCGTGAAGGAGGTCGGCTGGGGCCTTTCCCGGCGAGCCGTGCGCCAGTTGATCGAGGCCGGTGTCGCGGCGTTGGACGTCGCGGGCGCGGGCGGCACCTCGTGGAGCCAGGTGGAGATGCATCGCAGCCAGTCCGCCATCGATTATCAGATCGCCGCCGCCTTCCGCGATTGGGGCATCCCCACCGCGCTGGCCGTGCAGCGCGCGCGCGCCGTCGCGCGGGAGATCGCGCCGGCGTTGCCCGTGATCGCCAGCGGCGGCCTGCGCACCGGCTTGGAGATCGCCAAGGCGCTGGCGTTAGGCGCGAACGTCGCGACCATCGCGTGGCCATTCCTTCAGGCGGCGGTGGCCTCCCCGCAGACACTCCACGAGGCGCTGGAGGTGCTGGAGCGTCAACTCCGCGTGACGATGTTCGTGGTCGGCGCGCGCGATATTGAAACCCTGCGCAACACTCCGTTGTCCGAATCTAAAGTTGGAGGTTCCCGATGGATTTAAATCGCTATTTGACACCGTTGGATGATGAGATGCGCGCCGTCGTCGCGCCGCTGGCGGAAAGCTCACCGTCGCTGTTATACGGCATGTTGCGCTATCACCTCGGCTGGGCGGATGCGGCCTTCCGGCCGGCGCAGGTCTACGCCGGCAAGCGATTGCGGCCCTGTTTTCTGCTGCTGGCGTGCGAGGCGCAAGGCGGCCCGTGGCGCGAGGCGCTGCCGGCCGCAGCCGCCATCGAATTGCTGCACAACTTCACGCTGATCCACGACGATATCGAGGATCACGATGAGCAGCGGCGCGGGCGGCCCACGCTGTGGACGCTCTGGGGTATGCCGCAGGCGATCAACGCGGGGGATGCGCTCTTCGCATTAGCCTATCGCGCGATGTTGAGCTTGGACGCGGGGCCGTTGCCGCCCCCACGGATCTTACGGGCGCTCCGGCGCTATTCCCAGACGATTCTCTACCTCACCGAGGGGCAGTGCCTCGATTTGGCCTTCGAGACGCAAGATGAGGTGGCGGAGACGCCCTATCTCCAGATGATCGAGCGCAAGACCGCCGCGCTGCTGGGCTTGGCCTGCGAATTGGGCGGATTGCTCGCTGGCGCCGCCGAGGCGCGCCGGGCCGCGCTGCGCGAGTTCGGCGTGGCGCTGGGGATGGCCTTCCAGATGCAGGACGACGTCCTGGGGCTGTGGGGCGATCCGGCCCGCACGGGCAAGCCCATCGGCTCCGACTTGCGTCGCCACAAGAAGACGCTGCCCATTCTTCACGGGATGGCGCGCAATCCGGCCCTGCGGGAGTTGTTGACGCAGCCTGATCGCGAGCTGGACGAGGCGCGGGTCGCGCGGGCGCTCGCGCTGCTGGCGGAGACGGGGAGTCGCGCCTACACGGAGGAGCGCGCCGCCGCGTACCATCACGCGGCGATGGCGGCGGTGGCGCGCTCGCAGGGTCAAGGCGCGGCCCACGCGACGTTAGTCGCTCTGGCAGAGGGGCTGCTGCATCGCGACAAGTGAGGGATTGGGTGTGAGAGCAAAAAAGAGGCCGACACGCGCGTGTCGGCCTCTTTTTCTTGCTCTCCGGAAAACTGCAAATCAGCGGGAAGTAGTTCGAGAAAATGCTCTCATAGCTTCCCGGAAGGTCTATCCTCGATCTAGGTCAGTCCAACAGATCCGCCAGCTCTAATAGCGTGGGATCTAACGGCTTCAGTTTCTCCACGGCCTTCTCCAACGGATAAAGCTCAATCGAGCTGCCGCGCAGCGCTGTCATCTTGCCGCTCTCGCCGGCGAGCAGGGCCTTCGCGGCGGCTACACCCATCCGGGTGCCCAGGGTGCGGTCGAAGACCGACGGACGGCCACCGCGTTGCACGTGGCCCAAGACCGTCACGCGCACATCAAAGCCCAGATTCTCTTTCTGGCTGGAGAGATGATCCGCCACAGCCTGCGTGCCCGGCTCCCAACCCTCGGCGATGACGACGATGCAGTGGCCCTTGCCGCGCACGTAGGCCTCCACCACAACGTCAGCGATTTTATCCAACGTGGGGCCTTCCCTCTCCGGCAGCAGGATCAACTCCGCGCCGCCGGCGAGGCCGCTGACCAGCCCTAAGTAGCCGCAATTGCGCCCCATCACCTCGATGAGGAACGCGCGTTGGTGAGAGGAGGCGGTATCCTTGATCCGGTCAATTGCATCGACGATGGTATCGAGCGTAGTGTCCACGCCCACGGCCATGTTCGTGCCGTTGATGTCGTTATCGATGGAAGCGGGGATGCCGATAACGGGAAAATCCATCTCGTGGAGAGCATTGGCCCCCGCAAGCGAGCCATTGCCGCCGATGACGATTAACCCCTCGATGCCGCGCTGGTTCATATTGCGCAAGGCGGATCGCCGAACCTTCAGTTCTTTAAATTCCGGGCAGCGCGCGGTCCCCAGGATGGTGCCACCTCTCCCCAGGATGCCGCCCACACTTCGACTGGACAATTGATTAATGTCCCCCCCGACCAATCCTTTGTAGCCCCATTGGACGCCAAAGACCTCTACATCTTTCTGAAGTGCCGTCCGGGTGGCCGCGCGGATACAGGCGTTCAGCCCTGGCCCATCGCCGCCGCTGGTCAAAATTGCTATCCGATCCATCCGCTACCTCCTTTGCTTTCGCTCGCTGGGTGAATGTGACTAAATGCGACTAAATGCGACTATAAGTGACCTGTGATTTCATCAGAAAACGGGTGGCAGATGATTTGCCACCCGTTCGTAAAGCCCGTACTAGTACAGGAACATCGGCTTGCGATGCACGTGGCGAATCTGGGGACGATAGATCTCCACATCGTAGAGTTGGTCCACATCCACGCGCTTGACGCCCAACAGCGGCGCATCCGCCACTACGCTGCTGTATTGCCCATCGCGGAGCGCGACCATCCGCCCCAAAATACCCTCTTCGATCAGATCCATCGCCATATTGGCGTAGTTCACGGCGACCATCAAATCCAACGAGTCGGGGGAGCCGGAGCGCATCAGGTAGCCCAATTGCTGATAGATGGTGTTTTCGCCGATCAGTTCTTTCAGCGCATCGCTGACCTGCATGCCGACGCCGCCCAACTTCCGGTGACCGTAGGCATCGGGCTTGCCCCACGCGGTGATATCGCCGCCGACGGGCTTGGCGCCCTCCGAGACGACGACGATGGCGTAGTTGCTCGGATTGTGCTGCTTGTCCTCCTCTAAGAAACGGGCCAAGCGCTCAGGATCGAAGGGCACCTCGCAGATCAGGGCGCGGTCGGCGCCGGATAGGTAGGAAGAGATCAGCGCCGTCTCCCCGGAGTGCCGTCCGAACAGCTCCACCACCCCCAAGCGCTCGTGGGAGCCGATGGAGGTGCGCAATTGAAGGATGAAGGTCACACTGCGGGTGATCGCCGTGGAGAACCCGATGCAGTAATCGGTGCCGAAGACGTCGTTGTCCATTGTCTTGGGAATGCTGACGACGGGGAAGCCTTCGCGGTGGACACGCGCACCGTAGCCCAGCGTGTCCTCGCCGCCGATGGGCACCAGCACATCGATCTCCAGCGCTTCCAACGCGGCGAGCACGTGATCGGTCAGATCTACCAACTCATCCGGCTGGTGATTGCCTCCAATGGACGCCTTCAGGAAATCGGGAGCGTATTTGAAGGGGAGCTTGCTCGGATTGGTGCGCGAGGTATGCAGCATCGTGCCGCCCTCGCGGTCGATGCGCCGCGTGTTGATCTTATCTAAGTGCATCAGCCACTGTTGTGAGCCTTCTGGATCATCGGGATTATAGTTCAGGGGGCCGGCCCACCCTCGGCGCAACCCGATGACCTCGTGCCCGGCGTCGATGGCGCGATGGGTCAAGGCCTTGATGGCCGGATTCAGTCCTGGAACATCGCCGCCGCCGGTCAAAACCGCAATTCTCATAATTTCTTCTCCTCTTGATTATGTCTATATTGCAACGGGGGAATAGGGGAATAGGGAAATAGGGGAATAGGGGAATAGGGGAATAGATGAATGGAGTGTGTCCACCGGAATGTTATTGCTTGGATGACGGGGACTCCAGGCTTAAATTCTAACCCGATTCTGAGGTTTGACAAGCAAATCCTCACGGATGATGTGATAGGAAGGCTTACGTCTCCGCCTCCGCCTCCGCCTCCGCCTCAAAGCGATCGATCGCCTGCCAGACGCGGAGGAACTCCGCCACGCTCCAGGCTTGGGCCACGCAGCCCCTCGGCGCGAAGGGCGCGTTCCCGTCGAAGATCTCGCTGAGCGTGCCCACGCCGTGCTCCTGTAAATGGCGCAACATCGGCGTGAGGTACGCGCGGGCCGCTTCGGGATCGCGATGGACGCGCAGATGGGCCATCACGAACGGCCCGATCAACCACGCCCAGACGGCGCCCTGATGATAAGCCGCGTCGCGCGCGAAGAGATCGCCGCCGTAGCGCCCCACGAAGTTCGGATCATCGCGGGCCAGGCTGCGGAGACCGCGCGGCGTGAGCAGCGAGACCTCACAGACTTCGACGACGGCGCGCTGCTGCGGAGGCGTCAGCGGGCTGTAGGGCAGCGAAACGGCGAAGAGCTGATTGGGGCGGAGGGTGTCGTCATCGCCCTCCGGGCCGTCCAGCACATCGTAGCAATAGCCCAGTTCCGGGTTCCAAAAGCGCGCGAAACCCTCGCGGGCGCGTTGGGCCGCCATTTCATAAGCCTCGCGCGGCGCATCCAACATCTGGGCAAACTCCGCCATGATGCAGAGCGCGTTATACCACAGCGCGTTGACCTCCACCGGCTTGCCAATGCGCGGCGTGACCACCCAATCGCCCACCTTGGCATCCATCCAGGTCAATTGGACGCCCGGCTCTCCGGCGTAGAGCAGGCCATCCTCCTTATCGAAGTGATCGACATGAATCTGATACCGGGTGCCGCGTTGGTGCCAGGCGATGATCTCTTGCAAGGTGGGAAGCAGCTCGCAGATCAGATCCGCATCGCCCGTCGCGGCGTGGTAGGCCCGCAGCGCCTCGAGGTACCACAACGTCGCATCGACGGTGTTGTATTCGACGTCCGTCGCGGCATCGGGGAAGCGGTTGGGCAGCATGCCCTGATCCACAAAATGGGCGTAGGTGCGCAGAATCTGGTGCGCGATTTCGGGGCGGCCCGTGGTTAAGGTCAGGCCCGGCAGGCTGATCATCGTATCGCGCCCCCAGTCCGCGAACCACGGGTAGCCGGCGACGATGGAGCGTCCCTCGTCGTTTTCCTCGCCGATGGGGCGGTGGACGATGAATTGATCGGCGGCCAGCACCAGTTGGCGGATCTCCGGCTTCTCCGGCTCTCCGGCCTTGAGGAGCAGCGATGCGTCGCGCATTCGATGTACCTTGTAGGCCGTGGGGCCATCCAAGGCGGGAAGATCCGCTTCGGCGGTGGCGATGAGCGTCACGGCGGCGTCCGGCGTTAACGTCACATCAAAGGTCCCGGCGTGGAGATTGTCATCGAAGGCATCGTAGCCGCGATAGGCCTCGATGCTGAGGTAGAAATCGCGCACCCATTCGTGATGAGGCGTGATCTGGGCGTCGGCGCTAATCAGCAGATGGAAGGGCGTGGCCTCGTCGTGGGCGAGGATGCGCAAGCCGTGATCGACCGGCTCGATGGTCATTTGCCAGTCATCGGCGTGGGTGTTGTGATGATGATCACGGTAATTCACCAGCGCCTTGAGTTCTAACGTCACGGGGTTTTTGCCCCCCACGAGCGTGTAGGTAATATAGGTCGTGTTCGCGCCCTGGGGCATCCACACGCGCTTCTCCAGACGCGCGTTGCCGAGGGGGTAAGTCCAGACTGGCGTCGTGCCCTCTAGATGAAATTCTCGCAGCCAGCGATAGCCGGTGGGATCGACGTAGCCATTGCGCCAGCGATTGACGTAGAATGGATACGCGCGCCCCATAGAGACGGCGGTTTCATCGATTTTGGTCAATAAGAGCGTCCGTCCGACCGGGGGATTGAGCGCCGCGATGAGCAACCCATGGTAGCGCCGGGTGAGCATCCCGTTGACGGTGCCCATCGCGTAGCCCCCGATGCCGTTGGTGACCAGCCATTCGCGGGCGGCGGAGACGCTGGCATTACAGCAAATCTCGCGACCAAAATGGATCATCTGTGGCTCTCCCTTTCTGTTTTTCGTTACTGGTTGCTGTAAGAAGTAAAAGACTCATGTTGGGAATTGGGTGAAAGATTGTGAAAGATTGCGGATGAATTTGCTTGAGGGATGCGAGGACTAAGGGCCTCTGGACAGGCCTGTCGGCCAACCTTCCTCCTGCGAGGAAGGCCCCCGCGCCCGCGTGGGCGGTCGATTGGCGCGTTAGCGTCTGTCTCAGGACTTCAGTCCGGGATCACACAACATTTCACCCCAAGACCCATAAGAGCCGAAGTAAAAAACCCCAGGTCTAGGGGGATGGTGGCGTAAGCCGGCGCATCCGGGGGCCAGACCTGGGGTGATGTCGATGGTTGAATGCCAATTCTAGGTCAGTAAGATGCTGTTCTCGCCCTCGTATTCGTCGGCGTCGTCCACATTGAACCACTCGCCATCTTCCGTGACGTAGCGGTAGGTGTAGCGCTTACCCTTATCCAAGGTGACGACGGCGCTGTAGGTTTGGTTGTTGCGGTGAATCAGCCGGTCGGCCTTGGCGTCCCAGTCGTTGAATGAGCCGGCGACGTAGGCGTGCGCGGCGTAGGGATGATCTTCGGGTAGGGCAAAAGAGACTTTAACCTGATTGCTTCCTGATACACTTCGCTTGCGAATCATATTTATCCTCCTCGCTTCTTTAGCTTTGAAACAAATAAAACAAATGGTATCGGCCAGCGATTTAATGGGATGTGATGTGATATGGTGTGAAAGGCCGCCCCTTGTTCCCCTCAGAGTGCTCTCACCTCGCTGGCCCGACTTCGCGCGAAGTATACCATACTTCTTCAAGATGTTAACCAGGCGATGGGTATTCGTGCTATGTTTCTGGTAATTTCGAGGCGGCAGCTTCATCCACCAGCCACACTAATTGCCCTGGATCGGGCCGGACGCGCGCGGCGGGCAGCGGCGACCCGGCCTGGACGCGGGCGAGTGTTTCGGCTTTGTGTTCCCCGCTGACGATGAAGCCCACATGCCGCGCGGCGTTGATCACGGGCAGGGTGAGCGTGATGCGCCAGCTCTCCAGCCGCGGCGCGTAGTTGGCCGCGACCGGGCGGTCGTCCATTTGGAGCGCCTCCGTGCCGGGGAAGAGCGAGGCGGTGTGCCCATCGCGGCCCAAGCCCAGGAGGATGACGTCGAAGCGGATGGGATCGGCGCCGAAGAGGGCGCGTAACTCGCGGGCGTAAGTTGCGGCGGCTTCCTCTGGCCCCAATTCGCCGGGGATGCGATGGACGTGGGGCGCCGGGATGGGCACATGATCCAAGAGCGTCTCCCGCGCCATCCGATAGTTGCTCTCCGGATGGGTGGGCGGGACGCAGCGCTCATCGCCCCAGAAGACGTGGATGCGTTCCCAATCCAGCTGCTCCGCGAAGGCATCTGTTGCGAGCAGGGTATAGGTCTGGCGGGGCGTGCTACCGCCGGCGAGCGCTATCACAAAACGATCTCGTTCGGCTAGCGCCGCCGCCTCCCACATCATCACGTGTTGGGCCGCGCCGCGCGCTAACGCCAGCGCGTCAGCATAGACTCGGATGTTCATGGTAGCCCTCCGTGCCGCTATGAAATTTTAGATGTTATACAAAACGTAGTATGTATGTCGTATTGCTCAAAAACCGTCTCAATCCTTGCGCGAGATTATGCTTCGCTGCGATCCAGACAGCCGCAGTGCCAGGAGCAGTTCTCGATGGCGATGAGGTCGTCGGCTTGCTCCGGCCCCCAACTGCCTTGAGGATAAGTGCGCGGCGTGATCTCCAGATTCGTCAGCGGGTCGATAAGCTGCCATGCTAACTCGATCTCGTCGCCGCGCGTGAAGAGCGTCGCATCGCCCTCCATCGCGTCCAGGAGCAGCCGCTCGTAGGCTTCCGGCAGCGCCGTATCCCCAAAATCCTGCGCATAATGGAAATC
Source organism: Anaerolineales bacterium (assembly GCA_046541755.1). GTDB lineage: Bacteria > Chloroflexota > Anaerolineae > B4-G1 > SLSP01 > JAAAOZ01. The sequence goes on from JBKHCQ010000011.1 coordinate 24,216, forward strand.
CATATCCACCGGCTTGACGCGCATCCCGGAGCCGGGCAGTTTTGTCGCGAAGCGCAGATGGATCGCCTCCTCCGGCTGGGAGCAGAGCGAGAGGTGATTGGGCGTCAGGTCGACGTTCTCCGGGAAGAGCAGATGCGGCACATGCTTGAATTGTATGGTGATCTCGGTGACGTTGGCCGTCAGTCCCTTGCCGGAGCGTATATAGAAGGGCGCGCCCTGCCAGCGCCAATTGTCGATGTAGAGCCGGAGCGCCGCGTAGGTGGGCGTGCGCGAGTCGGCGGCGACGTCCTCCTCTTGGAGATACCCCTCATATTGTCCCAGGACAATGTCATCCGCGCCGGCCTGACGCACGGCCTGCAACACCTTGACCTTCTCATCGCGCAGGGCGCGCGCGTTGAAATCCGAGGGCGGCTCCATCGCCATCAGCGCGAGCAGTTGGAGGAGGTGATTTTGGAACATATCGCGGAGCACGCCGGCCTCATCGTAATAGCCCGCCCGCTGTCCCACGAGTACGGACTCCGCCACCGTGATCTGAACGTGATCGACATAATTGCGGTTCCACAGCGGCTCGAAGATGGCGTTGGCAAAGCGGAAGGTCAGGATATTCTGCACGGTTTCCTTGCCCAAGTAGTGGTCGATGCGGTAGACCTGTGACTCCTCGAAGACGGCGTGGATCTGCTCGTTGAGCTGTCGGGCGCTCTCCAGATCATGGCCGAAGGGCTTTTCTACGATCAGGCGGCGCCAGCCCTTGTCGCCCTTATTTAATCCCGCCGCGCCCAACGCCGCCACGATGGGGGCGTAGAGAAAGGGCGGCGTGGCGAGATAGAAAAGGTAATTACCGCCGATCTCGTGCTCGGTTTCCAGCGCCGCCAAGTGCTCCTTGAGGCGTCGATGGGTGTCGGGGTCATCGTACCCGCCGGAGAGATAGGTGTAGCGCTCGGCGAATTTTTGCCATAATTCGCAGGCGCGCGGCCCCAGCCGGGCGTGGTCGTCGATGCCGTCGTAGAGGCGCTCGCGGAAGTCCTCGTCGGTGAAGTCGGAGCGCGCCACACCGACGATGCGCGTCTGCGGATGCAATAGCTCCTCGCACGCCAAGCTATGCAGCGCGGGCGCCAACTTGCGCTGCGTCAAATCGCCGGACGCGCCGAAAATTACAATGATGGCCGGATTTGCTTTTTGGGTCATAGGGCCTCCC
>JBKHCQ010000012.1:0-24826 GCA_046541755.1 Anaerolineales bacterium
AAAAAGCATATTGAGTATATATCTATTTATAAAAATAATTACATCATAGAAATGACATCAAAATCAGTATATCATAACTTCCCAGATAAATAGTTAGTCTATCGTGGTAATTATGTGGCAAAAAAGTAGCCGCCGCATCGCCCAATAAAAAAACCCGCGCTCGCGCGCGGGCACTCAAGAACTTCGAGGAGATAGATGAGCGTCAACCGCCTGGCGCCCATCCATTTTCGATCACGACCTGCTGGCCCTCCTCGCCCAGGGCGAAATCGATGAAAGTCTGACCCAGGGGACGGGTCAGCGGCCCGGTGAGGAATTGAAGCGGGCGCATAAGTTGATAGGAGCCATCGCGGACGGTTTCTTTTGAGGGCGCCGCGCCATCGATGGTCAAGGTCTTGAGGTCCGACTCGATGTTCCCGAAGCCCACATAGCCGATGGCGTAAGGTTCATCCAGCACCAACGCGGCCACATCCCCGGCGGTGACGGCGGTCTCTAAGTTGGGCGCGGTCGGCGCTTGCTTGTCCAGCACGATCTTATCGAAAGCCCCGCGCGTGCCGGAGTTCTCCCCGCGCATCACGACGACGATGGGCTGATCGGGGCCGCCGACCGCCGACCAGGTAGTGATCTCTCCCAGGTAGATGGCGCGAAGTTCGCCCATCGTCAGACCATCGATGGTCATCTCCCCATTGACGACCACGGCCAGCACATCCACGGCGAACTTGTGGACGGTAATGCCCTCCGCCTCCTCCGGCGTGAGCGCGCGCGAGGCCATGCCGATATCAACGGCGCCATCCTGGACGGCCTTGATCCCCACTTCGCTGCCGCCGGCGGCGATCTCCAATTCGACATTGGGGTAATGCTCATTAAAGCGCTCACCGACCTTCGCGGCCAACGGTTGCACCGTGGTGCTACCGGCAAAGGTGATCTGACCACTGAGGTCATCGTCCACCGAAGATGGGGGTGTGGCGGGCGCACTCGATTCGCAGGCGCTCAACAGCGCCACCGCGAGCATCAACAACATCCAACGCAGACAGTTTTTCATCAGAAAGCTTCCTCCTGTGGATAGACATCACATTCTTTGTTCGGAGTGCGTAGATTATGCGATACGAAATACGCCCTACGCCTTCTGCACTTCGGTATACGACTCATAAACATCACACCCCTCCGCCCCTTCATTGGCAGCTTCCAATGGCAATCGCACATAAAAATCGGAGCCGGGGCAACGCTCCTCGTCGCACCCTTCACTTTCGACCCAGATGTCGCCGCCGTGGGCCAGCACAATCCCGCGCACAATCGCCAATCCCAGCCCCGGCCCGCCGCCTTTGAACTTGGTCTGCCCGGAGGAATGAAGCGCCACCTCCCCCGTCTGGTAGAATTTCTCGAAGATCAAATCCTGCTGATCGGGATCGATGCCGATGCCGTTGTCGCTCACCACCACCTCGACGTAGGATTGCTTGCCCGACGTATCCACCCGGCCCCAGATGGTGATCTCGCCCCCGTCGGGCGTGTATTTGATCGCGTTGGTAAAAAGGTTGAAGAAGACCTTGAAGAGCAGTTGACGATCCGCCGGGACGCCGGGCAGTTCATCCAACGCCGCGAAGGTCAGTGAAATCTGTCGCTCTTCCCATTCAGGAGGCAAACTATTGCGCACATCGTAGAGCAAGTCCAGGATATCGACCCGCGCCTTGAAGAGCTTCATCACCTGATTCTCAATCTTCGCCACATCCAACATATTGTTGACGATCACGTGCAGCCGATCCGCGCCGGACAACAAGCCATGGAGCGCCCGCTCGACGCGCGGATTTTCCTGATCCGAGATAAAGTTCGTCAGCATCTGACCATACGCCTTGATCACCGTGAGGGGGGTCCGCAGCTCGTGCGCGGCTACGTTGATGAAGTTGCGCTTGGTGCGATCAAGCTGCTCCAGCACGTGATAGGCGCGATGCAATTCCTCCGTGCGTTCTGCCACCATCTGCTCCAACTGCTCGTTGAAATTGGCGATATCGGCGTAGAGACTGGCGTTTTCCAGCGCCACGCCCGCCTGCATCGCGAAGGAGCGCACCCACGTCCCATCCTGCTCGCTGAACGCCCGCGGCTCGTGGCGCGTCAGCGAGACCATGCCGATCACATCCCCCTTGGCAATGATGGGCACGCCCAGCCACGAATGCGAGAGCGGCAACCACGGCGTCTGCCGCCAACCGGGTTCCTTAACCACATCATCAACGATCAGCGGCTCTTGGGTCTCGACCAAACGCTGGAAAACATCCTCATCCGACTTAACGATGTCCAGCTCCATCCGCTCCACCCGCCGATGCAGATGTTGCGGGTACCCCTCGTGCGCCAACAGTGTGAGATGGTCACCCTTCCGCATCCAGAGCGAACCGCGCTCGTAGGGGATCAGGGCCTTGAGCATCGTCAGGATGCGCCCCGGCACCTCGCTCATATCCAACGTGCCGGAGAGCGCCCGGCCCGTCAGCTCCAGAATCTCGGCAAATCGCCGCCGCTTCTGCTCCGATTTGTAGAGCTGCGCGTTCTGCAACCCGATGGCGATCTGATCGGCCAGCGTCTGCAAGAGATTGAGCCGCTCCGGCGTGAACGCCCCTTCCCGGCAACTATGCATATCCAACACACCAATCACCTCCCGGCCGGCCAACAGAGGGATCGCCACCGCCGCGCGGATCTCCGGCCACCACGTCGCGTCGGGATACGCCGCCGCCTGAGCCGCCAGGTCTTGCAGAACGATGGGGCGGCGCAATTTGATCGCCTCGCTGATGAGGGTCTCGGCGCGCCGCGAAACCGAGCGCCCCGCCTCCGGCACATTAGCGAGGCCGGTAGCTTTGCTCAATATCCAAATAGTCGGATCGTCCTCCTGGGGCAGAAAAACACCCACGTAATGGATATCGAGCCGCGTGCGGATCAGGTGAATCGACATCTCCATGATCACGTTCAAATCCAAACTGCTCGAAACGGCGCGGGCGATATCGGCGGCCATGCTCAACTCGTGCGTGCGCGCATCGACCTTAGCCTCCAAATCCTCGTACAACTCCTCCAACTCGTCCACCATCCCGTTGAAGGTCGCCGCCAGCGAGCCAATCTCATCATGTTTGCCGATGCCCAACGGCGAGGCGAGGTAGTGCATCTCGACCCGCCGCGCGAGATCGCCCGCCGCGATCTCGCCGGCCGTCGTGGAAAGCTCATGGATCGGCGCCGCGATGGCCCGCGTGATGATCAAGCTCAGCGCGATGAGCAAGCCCGTCGTCACGACCATACTGCCGATCATCACCAGCAGCCCGGTCATCATCACCCGCTGGATTTCGGTCGTCGGGCGGACCATGTACAGCGTCATCTGCGCGTCGCCCAAATCCAGAGGAACGCGGCGGCTGTAAATCTCGCCGCTGTGACCCTCCGGCGCATCAAAGGGGAAATCCTCGCGGGAGCTGATGCGCATAGCTGTCGGGGCCGGCACAATGGTGCCCAAATCGGAGGACAGACGATAGCGCTTGACCATCTCGCTCAACTCCGAGGCCAAATCGAGGCCCATGACGACGGCGCCGCCGGTCTCCGGGATCTCCTTCCGCACCAAGATCATCACGCGATCCGCCACCACACGCACGACCGGCCGTCCGCTGCCCGCGTAGGCGAGCAGCGAACTTTCGCGATAGAGGCTCGGCATCAGCAGATTGATGCGCGCTTCGTCCTGCGCGTTGTAAAGTTGGATCAAATCCACGCCAAAGCGATCGCGCACCACAACCGCGCGGCTGTTGAGAATATCCAGCGCGTCCTTGCCCTCGATAGCGATATTAGTGATCACGCGGGGATCGGCCGCAAGCAACTCCGCCGCCGCGACCAGATTACTCACCCGCGCATCCAGCGCCCCGGTCACCTGCTGCGCTTCCATCGACGTCTGCTGGCGGAGCAACTGATTGCGCGTCCACATATTCCCGACGACGAAGGTAATCGTTCCCCCCAGCAGGGAGATCAACATCAAACCGGCAATCGGCCACAACAATTTAGCCCGCAGCGAGCGTAAATTCCAGAAGCGTCGCTGCCAAGCGTGTAGTAATTTTCGCACAATCTGATCCTTTAATCGCTCGTTATCTTCCAAATAAAAAAAGATCATCCCTTAATAGTATGGGGGATGATCTTTAATCGCGCTTTAACTAAATGTTAAGAAAAGGTAAAATTAGGCTGGGATCAGGTAAAAAAGGAAATCAGAAAGTAAAGTTACGCGGAGCTTCGCAGAGTTTTTCACCGAGGTGCACAGAGAAAGCCTCTTCTCCGTGCATCTCGGTGCCTCCTCGGAGGTGCTCTGTGGCCCAATCCTTTCTCCAGAGAACCACCCTTCCCTCATTCATAGGTCAGCCCATGCCCAAAGGCGAAGAGTGGATCGGGTGAATCTGAGGGCACATCCTCCCTCTGCGCTCGGACGGCATCCATGCTACTGGGCATCTCGAAGGGAAGCTTGCCCTCGGGCGCAAACTCGCCGAAGATCACGTCTAAGATCGCGTCATCCGCCACGTTGAAGCTCGCCAGCAGGGCGGCGCAGCGCGCGGCGATATCGGGGATGACGGCGCCGCGCTCCAAGTAGATGTCAACTATCGTCGGCACGGCGTCCAAGATGCCCAAGATGCGCGCTTTTTCCTCCGCCTCGAAGTCCAAATCGCCCTGATGGAAGATCTTCTCCAAGAAGCCCTTGCCCAGGGGCCGATAGGGCGTCCGCAGGCGCAGGATGGCCACATCGGCCTCCTCCGGCGTCGCGACCACCTCGGCATACTGCCCGACGACCGTCGCCTCCATATTTTCGATGTAGACCTTGGGCCGCCCAGAGAGCGGCAGCGCGGGGCTGGTGTCCGGCGCGCCATTTTTGAGCAACACAATGGATTTGCGCTGCGCGAGCGCGCCCTTCTCCCGAAATTCCGGCTGACCGCATACGAACGCCGCCGTCTCCTCGTCCACATACGGATCATCGAAGAGGCCCAGGCGAAACTTGAGGCGCAGCAGACGGCGGACGCTCTCGTCGATGCGCGCCTCGCTGACCTGGCCGGCGCGCACCAGCTCTAAGATGCGATGTGTCTGGAATTGCCCGCCAAATTGATCCACGCCCGCCTCGATGGCTTTGAGGAAGCGCTCCGTCGGCGTCAGATCCTCCACGCCCCACGAGGTGGAGTCCATGATTTTGAAGAGGCCGAGAAACTTGACCGTCTCGCAGATCATCCAATCGGAACAGATCACGCCCTCGAAGCCGTATCTCTCGCGCAGCAAGCCCGTGATGATTTCCTTATTAAAGGCCATGCCCACGTTCTCGCTGGTCTGATCCATCGGGATGCCGTAGTAGGGCATGATCTGGGTGACCTCGGTCGCGTCAAAGGCGCGCTCGAAAGGGATGAGGTGATAGTCGAAGTTATCGCCGGGATAGACCTGTTCCCGCCCATAGGAGAAGTGGGGATCGAGGCCGTCTTTCTGCGGCCCGCCGCCGGGGAAGTGCTTGAGCATACAGGAGACGCTCTCGCGGCCCAGCTCTTCGCCCTGGAAGCCCTGGATGTAGGCGATGGTCATCCGCGCGGCCAACTCCGCATCCTCGCCGAAGGTGCCACTGATGCGCGCCCAGCGCGGCTCCGTCGCCAGATCCGCCATCGGGTGCAGGGCCACGCGGATGCCGGTGGCGACATACTCCTGCCGGGCGATGTCGCCGAACTCCCGCACCAGGGCCGGATCGCGGGTCGCTGCCAGGCCAATCGGATCGGGCCACAGGGAAAAGCCCGCCGTCCCAATGGCCGCGCCGATATTCCCCTGCCGCGAGTGGCGCGGGTCGGAACTGATCGACACGGGAATTCCCAACCGCGTGCGCTCGGCCATCTTCTGCATCTGATTGTACCAGCGCGCCATCAGCCGGGGCGGGACAGAGCTGACCGTGTTGAAATGCTTGATCTGCCGCCCCACCACCATCTCGGAGGTGGGCGCAAAGCTGGCAAACTCCCGCTTCTGTTCCACCAAATCGCCCGTTTCCGTGCAGGAGATCATCGGCTGGAACATCAAACCCACTTTCTCCGCTATCGTCATCTGCGCCAGCAGATCTTCGACGCGCGCGTCGACAGGCTGGCGCGGGTCCTCGTACACATCGAGCCGGCCATTCTTGTTCAGATCACGGAATCGGACGCCATCCTCCTCCAATATGGGCACTTCGGCGCCCAACTTTGCCAAATTCCAGCGCGAGGAAAGGAGAAATCGCAGGTGAAACACCAGGAAAAGCGCCCCAGCGACCAAGCCCACGATCCCCAACAGGCCAAGTACGATATACAGCAAAGTTATCAACACATCCATCTCAAAATCTCCTTTGCGACTAACTATCGATAAAATTTAGCGCATCTCACCCTGTAATAGGGGATGGGCCGGCGGTTTCCACAGCCATTGGGCCATTGGGCCATTGAGTCAAAGAAAAACCGCGGGCCACCGGGCGTACCACGCCTAGGTGAAGTCGACCTTCGGCGACTAAATTCCAACCGGCGAAGGCCGGTTTTGTAAATGTGGCCGCGAATTTACTCGCCAGGCTTTTCTTGACGATTGCACCCGGCAAATTCCTAAAGGGCCAAGACGACACCCCCAGCCCCAGTGTAACAGACTCAGCGCAGCTTATCACTTCCAGTCGATACACGCGATAAACCCTTAGTGTGCAACCGCGTGGATGTCGAATGCCTCAGGGTGTATTTGAAAATTCAATGGGATCCGTGAAAATCCGTGAGCTGTGTTCAAAAAGTGTCCGGTAGCTAGATTTTTCAAATCGCCTCTCAGAGCTGCTTCGTTTGCCATCCACTTGTATAATTGCGCAAACCAACTTTTTCGTGTAAAATGAGTCATGAGGTAGCATGTAAATGCTTCGGCGCTAGGGTCTTTCGGATTTTGCTGGATACCTTCTCCCACTGTCCTAAGAGCAGCGCAATTGTAACGAAGTCTTAACGATTCTCCCTCCAATTTACAGTAAAGTAAAGGTAGTTATTCTATCTTATAAAGGTAAGGCTTTCGATTCAAAAGTCATATCAAAAGTCATATTTCCGGCAGTGAACGATGTGATAAAGTGTCAGGTATAATGGGCGAAAAAAGCGATGAACGTAAAACAATCACGTAAAATAAGAAGCATCATAGCGTTCGCCATCTTGCTGATGTTATTCTTTCCTCAACCGAGTTTGGCCCAGACGAAAGATGATTACTTCGACGAGACCGGACACCGCATTGATGAGAAATTTCTGGACTATTTCTACAAAAATGGCGGCCTAGCGATCTTCGGCTATCCCATCACGGAATCATTTATCGATCAGGGGTTATTGGTACAATACTTTCAGAAAGCGCGTCTGGAGTGGCATCCTGACAATCCAGACCCCTACAAAATTCAGTTAGGCTTATTGGGCGACGAATTAAAATATCGGCGGCCGCGCATTCCAGAACCTTCACCGCGCTCGCGACGCCGCGTTTATTTCCCGCAGACGGGTCACACCGTCGCTTATACATTCCTCGATTTTTTCAAAGCTAACGGGCAGGTCGATATCTTCGGCTATCCGATCAGCGAGATGTACTTTGAAGATGGCAAAGTCGTCCAGTATTTTCAGCGCCTCAAGTTAGAATGGTCGCCGGAAGATCCTACCTCGATGATCTATGTGGGGAATTTAGGAGAGTTGTATCTCAGCATCTATCGCAACCGAATCCCGTCCGAAGCTTTACGACCGTTGGAAGCTCGGCCCCAACCGTCATCGCGAGTCCGTAGCCTGCGCGCCGTTATTTCGCTGCGCTACTCGGTGATGAGCCAAAAGAGCAGCCAAACCGTCTCGGTGTTGGTCACCGATAACAACGGCGATCCAATCTCCGACGCGACGGTGGATATTCACTTCGAGACACCAACGGGGCAGGTCCTTCCCAATAGCCGGCAAAGCGGCGCCACGGATAACCGTGGGTTTTTTCAAGCCTCAATCCCGGTGAACGAGGGCAAGACGGGGACGCAGGTCATCGTTCAGGCCCAGGTAAGTTACGACGGGATAGAGGCTACGGCGCAGAACGTTTTCTTGCTCTGGTGGTAGCAAAACTGCACGGAAGTCTCAGAGACTCAGGTAAATCAAAACAGCGCGGAATGATCCGCGCTGTTTTTTGCATTACGGAAAAGGCGCACCTATTAACTCAAAGCCCCCGTCTCTTTTTAAGCCGTCCCCGGGGACAGGGAGCTTTTTTGAGCAGCGTGTCACTTTTGCCGTAATGCGTTTTTTTTATTCGATCTATATCGAGCTACATCACGCCAGATAACCATACCCCCATTTCGCCATCAGATACCGAGGTAAGGTCGTCCTAAGAAAGCCCCAAAAAACCAAGTGTTTTTCGGACGGCGGGACTCTTTTTAGGGCTGCACCGCCCTCAGCCCTCTAGGAATCTCCTTCCCCCAGTCCTAACCGCTGCTTTAATCGTTCCAACCACGATTTCTTACGCACAGGCGGCGGTTCACTCGAAGATCTAAAATTCCGCAAGCGCCCCACAGCCCGACGCAACCGCTGCATCTTGATAAGTTTACTCTCTTGATCTTCCACATCCACTTTCGTTTGATCTCGATCTTGTTCTTGATCTTGATTTACCATGCAGACACTCCACTTTCTATCACGTAAAACCCCACGCTAATTTTATCCCTATAGTTTAAATGACTGGGGGAAATTCAATCACCAGCCTTAGACCTATTCTAACGGAAAAACATCAAGCAAGCAACCTCACATCTCTTCCGTGTCTTCCCTGTCTTCCCTATCTCCCCTATCTTGTTGATCGGGGATGGAGAAGAGATACCCGACGCCGCGTACATTTAGGATAAATTCGGGGTTTTCTGGATCTGGCTCCAGCTTCCGGCGCAGGCGACGGATATGCACCCGGATAATTGACCGCGCGCCCCAGGGATCGGTCTCGTAGCCTTGGGCGCACCGGACTAACTCTTGCGGGGAACGCACTTCGTCGGCGCGTTCCATCAAGCACTCCAACAGCCGAAACTCTGTGGGGGTCAAATCCACCGGCTCACCCTTGCAGGTCACCATGTGCTTGGCGCGATCCAACATCACCCCGGCGATGTTCAACACGCTCTCATCGTCCACCAGATCCGGCAAGCCGGCATCAATGCCGTCGGTAGCCATCAATTGCTGAAGGGTCTCCTGCAACTGCGCCACCAATTCCCGCCGATGGCGTCCAGCCTTCAATTCAGAAAGCGCGCGTCGCACAGCAGCCAGCACCTCATCTACCGGACAGGGTTTGAGTAGAAAGTCGTAGGCGCCCTGACGCAGGGCCTGGATCGCAGTTTCCATCGTGCCATACCCGGTGATGAGAATCACAACCGTCTCCTCCGAGGTTTTAGAGATTCCCTCCAAAACCTGCAAGCCATCGATGCCGGGCAGGCGCAGGTCGAGAATAGCCAGGTCGAAGGGGCCTTCCTGACGGACGAGCGTCAGCGCTTCCTCACCAGAGGCCGCCAAAGTCACACGATAGCCTTCCAAACGGAGAACTTCACCCAAGGTGATGCGCTCCGCAGCCTCATCATCCACCACTAAGATATTAATGTTGCTCATCCAGCCTCCTCTTTTTGCCTGGGTAAACGAACGATGAATGTTGTGCCTCCTTCGGGGGGAGATTCGATGTTGATGACGCCGCTATGCCGTTCGATGATGCCATAGCTGATGGCCAACCCCAGTCCGGTGCCACTCGACTTCGATGTATGAAATGGTTCGAAGAGATGTTCTCGAATTTCCGGCGCGATGCCGGGACCGCTGTCGCGAAAGGCGATCACCACTTGCTCGCGTTTGGCGTGATAGGCTGTCGCCACCCAGAGGCTGCCGCCGTCAGGCATCGCCTCCACCGCGTTGAGAATCAAGTTGAGGAAGACCTGCACCAGTTGATTTTCGACGCCGCGTACTGTGGGCAGATTATCCTCCAACCGGACCATCACGTCAATCTGCGCTTGCTCCAGCCGTTTGTTGGCAATCGCCAAGGCGTCTTCGACCGGCTTGTTGATCGCCAAAGGCTTCATCGCAGAGGCCGGGCGATAGAAATCCAACATGCGCCGCACGATTTGGACTAACCGTCCCACCTCTTGTTGCACCATCTCCAGATATTGCCGCCGACGCTCCTCCTCCAACCCCTTGTGCAACGCGAGGTGCAAGCTATTCTGAATTGCTTGGAGCGGATTGTTGATCTCATGCGCCAGCGAGGCCGCCAATCGTCCCACCGCGGCCATCTTCTCTACTTGAACAAGCTGATTCTGGGAGCGCTCCAACTCCGCCGCGAACGCTTCCAGATCCTGGAAAAGCTGCGCGTTGTCAACGGCGACGCCCACGGTCGCGGCAATGTGCTGCATCAACGGGAGGTATTCCTCATCCAGCGGCGCCAGCCCCAATGCCAGCAGCGCGCCGACCATCTCACGCTGCTTGAAAAAGGGGACGCAGAGGATATGCAAGGGCGTCATATTGAGGGTCTCGCTCCAGAAGCTCTCCGGCTGGACGGCGCACAGGACGGGTTGCCCCTCGCGCAATGCTTGGCGCATCGTCGGGTCGGAGGGCGGGACGACGCGGCCCTCTAACCACGTACCCTCCGGCGTCCGCGCCGAGCGCACGATCCACGAGGGCGATTCCTCGTCGCCGATCAGTACGGCTAAGGCGTCGGCCTCCACCAGCCGATCTAAACCCTCCAGCGCGGAGACGAGCACCTCGTCCAAATTCAGGCTGGCGGTGATCAGGCGATTGATATCGTCAAGGGCCGCCAACTCCGCGTTGCGATGGCGCAGCATCTGCTCGGTGCGGCGGATGCGCAGGACGACGCCCACACGCGCCTTCAACTCCACCGGATCGAAGGGCTTGGTCACGTAATCATCGGCGCCCATCTCCAGGCCGCGTGCCTTGGCCTTGACGTCCGCCTCACCGGTCACCAAGATCACGGGGATATGAGTCAAGACAGCATCCTGCTTCATCATTTTGAGGATATAAAAGCCTTCCTCGCCCTTCGGCAACCGCAAATCCAAGATCACAGCGTCAAGGCCGTGCTCACTATGACGATGCGATTTCAAATGCGCCAGCGCTTCTTTGACTGTCAAAGCGGACCGCGTCTCACACGGGATGAGGGAGAGGACATCTTCCACCAAGTTGATCATCTTGGGATCGTCATCGATGACTAAAATTCGGGGATCTGATTCTGCCATTGTTCTACTGTGTCCTTAAGGTATTAAGTGACCTTCGCAATAAATTATAACCCGATTTATAAAATTTGAGAAACTGATAATCCCTTAGTCCCCACAAAGAGAAAACCACAAAGAGAAAAAAGAGGGAAGCCGGTTTCCCGCTTCCCTCTCCGAGCGCATCAAGTATCGATTGACCATCTCGTCCAGGAGTTTACTCCAAATCTATCGCCTCGATATTCCACAGGCCAGAACGCTCGGTGGGATCCAGCATAAAGCCGACCACGTTGGGGCGCGTCGCGGCGACGCGCACGTGCATAAAGAGCGGCATCGCGGGAAGTTGCTCGGTGAAGATGCGCTGAGTGGTGTGATAGCTCTCGGTGTAGGCCTCGGCGCCGGCCAGAGCCTGGCGCGCTTGTCTACAAGCTCTATCGTAGGCGACGTCGCTGAAGCCGGTGTAATTTTGCCCCGACCAACTGCGATTCGCGGTAGGGATCATCTCTGTAGTGTAGAGGCTACAATCCGGCTCGGCGCTGCTCATCCAAGCGTAGGAGCTTAAATCGAAGCGGCGTCCAAAGATCGGCCCATCTGGGCCATCGGCGAAGTACTCTGTCGGCGGCTGATACTCCAGGTTCACGGCAATGCCACACCGCGCCAAATCGGCCTGGAACAGCTCCATGTACTGCACGCGCATCGCGTCGGTGGTGCTCAGCCAGGTGAAGGCCAACTCCGTGCCGTCGCGAATGCCCTCGATGTCCTGCGCCTCCCGCACACCGTCCTCGTCAATATCGACCCAGCCGATCTCCTCCAGTAACACTTGGCCCCGCTCGGGATCGAAGGGATAGGTGGTGAGGATGTCGGTGGCATGGAGTGGATGTTGGGGCGGGATGTAGGTATCCGGCACAACGGAATGCCCGTACAAAAGCACATCCACGACCTGCTGGCGATTTAGGCAGTGAGCGATGGCATGTCGCATCCGCACATCTCCGAAGAAATCCGGGCGCTCATAATCCTCAGCCGGATTGATGCCGAAATTGACATACTCCCACACGGTGCTGGCCGCGAAAGATGGCACCGCCAAATTCTCCTCCGCCATCTGCAACAGCAGATCAGTCTGGTCGCCAATGCCCGCATCCGAGGTAACAATATCGCATTCCCCAGAGACCAACTGCGCCACCGCGACATCCGGGTTCTCCACAAAGCGGAAGATGAGCGTGTCGATGTAGGGCAGCCCCTCGTCGGCCCGGAAGTAATGCGGGTTCGGCGTGAGCGTGATGTGATCGCCCGGAATCCATTCTTGAATCGCGAAAGCGCCCCACCCCAACGGCGTCACGGCGGATTCCTCGGCCTCCAGCAAATCGCCGGCCTCGTAGCCCAACTCATCTTGCAGGAGATGGCGCGGCAAGGGCGTCCAAAAATTCTCGTAGTAGAGATTGTCGATGTAACCGGGCAGGCCGGTCCACATCACCGTGCGCGCGTCAATCGCCTCATACGAGGCCGAACGGTTAATGATGTAGCGCCCAAAAGGCGTCGCCGGGTCCGAGTTGACCTCCCAACTGTAGACCGAGTCATCGGCGGTGACGGGCGCGCCATCTGACCAGCTCACACCCTCTTTGATTTTGAAGATGGCGACCATCCGATCCATCTCCAGCGGCGCGCCATCAAACTCGACGGCGCAATCATCCGCGTAACAAGCTGCGGGATGCACCACCGTCCCTTCCGTCAGCTCCACGTAATTGCCGTCGCTATCGACCACCAAATCGCCCGCCTGCACCGTCACCGGCTCCAGTAGCGCGTCGCCCTCCTCAAAATCGGGCAACTTCTCTAATATGATGGGTTGGTAATCGTAGGAACGCTGATCAATAGGCCCATCATAAATTGCCTCGAAGACCTGCTGAGCGGCGGAGGACGCGCCGCCGTACATATACAAGGTCTCCGGCTCCCGCCCCTGACAGACGACTAACGTCTTAGGCTCCGGCGTGGCGGTGGGGGTCGGCTCCGGCGTGGCAGTCGGCTCCTCAGTCGCCGGCGCGATCACCTCTTCAGTACCATCAGCAGGGGATGGCGTCGCCGCCGGTTCAGTCGCCTCTTGGTTTGCACAGGCCGTGACGCTCAGTGCCAACACTATCAATATACTGATAAACATCATCCAATACGTTATTTTCGACATTCTCCCTCCCGACAAATATTTTAGTCTAGGCCCTGCATTTTTTGGGAAAGCTGGGCAAACTACAGGGGGCGTACTTTGATGAGATTAGTCTTCCATAACCGTTTTGAGGTGCAACGCACTTTTAAGCTTGGCTCTTATGGGTATTTAGGTGAAATTGGGTACGAATAATGCTCAAGCTCTAGTTACACAGAGAGAATCTTTTCTCCGTGCTTCTCTGTGCCTTCTCGGTGATGCTCTGTGTCCAAATTAAACCGCTGGATGAACGGGAATGAACGGGAATGAACGGGGAGATGATTTCACCCGATTTCCCATATGAGCCTTTAAGCTTATCCCTAGGTATATACGGCATGAGGCGTTGCCTTTAGTTCACTACCGTTGCACCTTGGTCTATTCCTATACAACCCTGACAAAATAAAACTCGCGGCTATGAATATGCCGCAAGTGTTCTCTCGCATCCCAGGCTATAGAGTTTCTCGGTCACCCACCACCATTCTTTGTCTTTGGTGGTGGGTGACCGCCACATCACTGGATACAAAATTATCTAACATCTCACGAGAATATCAACAGCATAACAAACCATCTTCGCAAAAGCCTGCAAAGGCTGGCGAGGAAACCGCAAGGATCGAATTCAATCCCAATCATTGTCCTTGACATGCTCTCGAGCGTAGAAAGCTGAACCTATCAACCCCAAGATCAGCCCGATAGTAGAGGACAAATAGGAAAAACCATTTAACCAAAATGTGGATTCCACTATACCCATGACCATCAGCACAGGCCCCACGACTCCCAGGATTACTAATACCAGCCCTATCCCGATCAGTTTCCACGGGGCAACCAATTTGCATTAATCCTTGTATAGCCAGCAGGCTACCAGATGGTTCGGCTCCGGCTCAAAGTGCGGTGGTTCTTTTGCATCGCACAACCCCGACATGAAGTGGGGACAACGCGGATGAAATCGGCAACCACGGGGCGGATTCACCAAGCTGGGCGGCTCTCCCGGCGGCACATCGCGGAACCTTGTAGCATTGTCGGCGTCCGGATCGGAAGTGGCCGCCAACAGCGCGAGGGTGTAGGGATGCTTGGGATCATGAATCAGATCATCGATAAAACATTTCTCCACTGCCTGCCCGGCGTACATCACAAAGACCCGTTCGGAGAAGTACCGCACGGTGGAGAGATCGTGGGTAATGTAGATCACGGCCAGATTATGTGTTTCCTGCAAGCCTCGCAAGAGCTTGAGAATCTCCACCCGGACCGAGGCGTCAAGCATCGAGACCGGCTCATCCGCGACAATCAGTTTAGGCTCCAACAGCATCGCTCGACTGATCACGATGCGCTGCTGTTGCCCTCCACTCAACATGTGGGGGAACTTAGGCAGGAATTCCTCCGGCGGCGCCATTTTAACTTCGCGCAGCGCTTTGTGAATTCGCTCTTGGCGCTCCGCTTTGGAGGAGATCCCATTGATGATCAACGGCTCCTCTAGGATTCGCTCAACCGTCATAAAGGGCGCCAATGCGCCATACGGGTCCTGCTGCACGTATCCAATCTGCGAACGGTACTTCCGCAGATCAGGCCCGATCTGCTTCGCGAGTCGCATCCCGTTGAAGGTCACACTTCCCTCAGTGGGGGTGTTCAACCCCAGGATTGTCTTCATCAAGCTGGTCTTGCCACAGCCACTCTCACCGACAATCGCAATCGTCCCTCCGAGGTCTAAGTCGAAGGTGATACCATCAACCGCTCGAACGTATCCAGCGTGCGCAAACCCAAAACGTCGCAACTCAAACCAGACCCGCAGGTCCTTAATCGATAATAAGGCATCCTTCGATGCCGTGCTTTCCTCTGTCATTGCTTCACTCATTGCCAACCCCTCGTCCTGGCTCTGGGCCATCATTTCAACGGACATAAACACGCACCTCCCGCTCACACATACAGCCAACACTTGACTGAACGCCCGCCCTGCTCGATAACCGGCGGATCTTCGTCACAGCGATCGAATCGTTTGGGGCAGCGATCAGCAAAGCGGCAACCAGTCGGAGGCGCAAGCAGGCTCGGCGGTTGCCCCACGATGAAGTCCGGTTCCTTATCGCCGCGCAGGCGTGGTACGCTATCCATCAATTTCTGGGAATAGGGATGCAGGGGGCGATCAAAGAATCGATGCGCGTCGCTTCGCTCCACCATCTGGCCCGCGTACATTACAGCCACACTGTTAGCCAGCTCACTGGAGGTGGCAATATCGTGGGTGATGAGAATGTAACTGACGCCCAAATTGCTCTTGATCTGCTTGAGGACGTTGAAGATATTGGCTTGTGTCAACACGTCCAACGCCGAGGTCGGCTCATCAAGCACGATGAGATCCGGTGAGGTGACCAGCGCCATAGCAATGGCGACCCGCTGACGCATACCGCCGCTCAACTCGAAAGCGTAGCGATGCAAAAAATCCTGCGGCACCCCTACGTGTTTGAACATTTTACTTGCCTGGGCCAGCGCTTGCTCTTTGCTGACGCCTTGATGAATGATGGCCGGCTCAGCAACCTGATCTCCCACCTTCATCACCGGGTTGAGGGCATTCATAGCCGCCTGCGGCACCATGGACATCCGTATCCAGCGCACCTGCCGTCGGTACTTCTCATCATCAAGCTCCATGACATCCATGCCATTCAGACGAACCTCTCCGCCGTAGGCATGGACGTTCCGGGGCAACAGACGCAGAATCGCTCTGGCCAGCGAGGTTTTACCACACCCCGACTCACCGACGATCACCACGGCCTCGTCATGGTTCAGTTGAAAATTCACGCCATCTACCGCGCGGACTACGCCTTTGGACGTGCTAAATTGCAAGATCAGGTCTTTCACGTCCAGTAACAGTTCTTTATAAGCCATGGTTTACACCTCTCTCAGACGGGGATTGAAAATACGATCCATCGCAAAGCCCACCATAGCAAATGCAAGCCCCGTGATCATCAGCAATGCAGCCGGCTGCAAAATCCAATAGTACTGCCCATTGTATAATGCGCCATTAGAGCGCGCATCTTCGATAACCTTGCCCCAGGTCGGCAGAGTAGGATCGCCAAGCCCCAATAGGGCCAGCGACGCCTCCAAGAAGACGTACGTCGGGATGGAACTCACCAGTTGAGGAATCAGCACCGGAATGATACGCGGGACTAGATAAAAGACGATAATGCGCCCATTGCCTGCCCCGTAGGCCTGCGCAGCCTCGATGTAATCCGATTCCTTGATCTGGAGGAATGTGGCCCGGTAGTTCTTAATCGCCCCGCCGAAGATGCTTAACAGGATAACCCAGAACAACAACACCCAGATACTGCGATCGATAAACGTGCCGACCATGATCAGGATTGGCAGGAAGGGCAACAGCATATTAATCTCAGTAATACGCTGAATCACACTATCCACCACGCCGCCGTACCAAACGCCGACGGCGGCGATAATCATAGTGGTAATGGTGGTGCCCAAGGCAGCCAACAGTCCGAAGGAGAGCGCGATGGGCGTGCCCCACAATAAGGCGATCCCCAAATCCCGACGTCGATGATCGGTGCCGGCCATGCCATAAACTCTGCCGTTAAGCACAAATTTGGCGTCCACGTCGGAATCTTCCTCGAAGGTGATGGCTTCGATCAACAGCGTGTACGTCCCCTTGACGGGAACAAACTCGCTCTCTTCCTGTTCCAGATCAGCAAAGAGACCGATACTGGGAGTAATGCCTCCCAAACGGCGCGTCAGGCGATCATCCTGATCGAGACGATAGACATCCTCGCGGCGGGCCGTAAGCTCACCCAACCGCACCTCCTCCCCATCGGGCTTGATCCAGGTCATAGAGACGTGAGGGGAACGGGACTCGAATTCGGTGGTAAAGACCAGTTTCAACGATTGGGGAAAGGCGTCATAGTCATAGTCAAATGTGTATTCCAACACCACATCATACATCTCTTCGGAGATAGCCGTCCGCTCCTTGGTCACACTATCGTCATCAACATTGAGGACGATGGTCTGCGGCAGCTTCTGGCGGCGAAAGAGATTAATCCACGTGGGCGGCACGGTACGGGGCGTTTCTCCCCAGACCTCCTCTCCGCCACGCCAAAGACGAATCGCCTCGTCATACGGGATGGCGATCACGGCATAAAGCGCCACACCAATCAATGCTACAATAATCAGCAATCCCATAATGGCCGAGGGATACTGCCGAATATCTGCAAGCGTCTGTGTCAACCATTTCATTTGTGTGCTCCTCCACTACCCACGCGCACCCGGGGATCGACCAGGGCGTAGATGAAGTCCAGCAAAAAGACCGTGAGCGCCAGTAGATAGGCGTAGATCACCGTGGACCCCACGATCACCGGCGAATCGAAAAGGCCAATGGCCATATAGATTAAGCGCCCCAGTCCGGGCCAGTTGAAGATAGTCTCCGCGATAATGGCGCCCTGCCAGAGTGTGATCAGCATTAGCGCAAAGCTGGTGACGATATAGGGCAACGTCGGACGCAGGATGTAACGACGCTCGACCTCGCGGTCGGAAAGCCCCTTAGCGCGCGCCAACTCCACGTAATCTTCCATTGAGAAGATCAAAAAGAAGGTGCGCCAGCTATAAACGCTGCCGAAGAAACCGCTGATGAGCCAGGCAATCACCGGCAAGATCAGGTGACGTCCAATGCTCAGAGCGCGATCAATTGGATTATCGGGCGGCGGCGCCTTCACCATCCCCCCGAAGGGCAGCCAACCCAGAATAGCCGCGAAGATCAGAATGAGGAAAAGGCCATAAAACCAGGCCGGCGCTGCGGAGATAGGAGAAAGACCAATGACAATCTTATCCACAATACTGCCATAGTTACGGGAGAGGGAAAGCGCGAAGAAGAGACTGAGAAAGAATAACAACAGATTCGACGTCACCATAAAGAGCAACGTCGGCGGCAGGCGCTCTAGAATAATATTGCGCACCATCCGGGAACCGGCATCGCTGGACATAAACTGCGCCCGCCCCAGATCGAGCCGCAGAGCGTTCCACAGAAAGCGGAAACTACGGATCAGGAAGGGTTGATCCAGGCCCAGGCGGCGTTCCTCCAAGGCAACCAGTTCATCAATCATCTCCAGGCGTTCTTCTGGCGACAACTTCCGAAGTTCCGGGTCCATATTGACCTGGAGAGAGATGCGCTCGCGGGCCTGCCCAATGATCATCTGGTCAACGTAGCCGCCCATGTTGGCGATAAGAATCGTAAGATAAACGCCAACCACCACAGCGATAAAGAGCGATCCCAGTTTTAGCCCCACATACCGAAGCAACCGCAGGAAAGTATTGGAGGAAGAACGGGAAGAAACATCATCTGAGGGCCCTGGACCAGCATCGGAAGCGGTCGGCGCCACTGCGGGATCGACATCAGTTTGCACAGATAAAGGATTTTCAGTCATAATTGTGACTCTCGCTTTCTAGCGTGACACATAACAGAGATCAGTCATAAGCCGGGGGCGGGATTACCCGCCCCCGGTGAAAGTACATCAATTGCGCTAAGGCGCGGTCACGAAGGTGAGGGAGTCGAAACTGGGTACGGCGACGCGCTCAGAGACGACCACGACCTCCAGCCGGTTGGAGCCGGCCTCCAGATCGCCCGTCACGTCCGCGTCAAGCGCGAACTCCCAAAGACCATCCTCAACTGCCTCAGCCTCGCCCACATGCGCCACGCTGCCTTCGGCGTCGAAGACCAAATACTTGACGTTGTTGATGTCATCGATGGGATAAGGAGTGTCCTCGAAGGTCACGAAGACCTCGTAGGCGGCCTCCTCACCGATGGTCACGCGGCCAGGGCCGTCCAACTCAACTGTAGCGATGGGAGGCTCGGCGAAGCCCATCCAGCGATCGGCCATATCGGGATACTCCCGATTGCGCTGCAACACGACGGTGCCTTCAACAGGGAACGCGCGCTCCAGGTAGAAGGGGCCGGTGCCGATCCAGAAGTGACCACGACGACGGAACCACTCGGCGTAGTTTTCGAAGCGCGCCTGCGCCTCATCGGCCGTCATGTACTGACCGAGCGTCGGTTCGTAGGGAATGGTGCTCTCTTCCAGCGCTTCATCCAACTGCGCCTTCAGAATATCGACGGTGGGGCCGGCGATATAGCTGAGCCATTCGATCTCATTGGCGTCAGCTTTGCCGGAAGTAAAGGCAGCTTCTAGCTTCTCTTCAGCCATCAGGCCCAGCGCCAGCATGTGCCAGGAAGCCTGCCCCTGATCGAAATAGGGCCACCAACTGTTGATGCTCTGCTCGGCGTCCATCGCGTAGTAGTCGCTGTAGTGTTCAATGACCAGCGGATCCTCAGAGATGATGCGCATCCCGCGGAAGCTGGACAGGAAGGAGTTGAAGTCGGGCACAATCGCCTCATCATAGACGGGGCTGGCCTCTTTCGCGCGGTCGAAGGTGACGATCATGGCCATAATCACGTCGGCGATGGAGAAAGAGCTGCCATCGTGCCATTTGACGGTATCGTAGAGGTCATCGGGGTAGTAGACGGTGCTCTTACGAAGCGCTGTCTCGGTCTCGGTGTAGACCTCGCCGGCGGTGAGGAACCGCTGTTCTTCAGCGTCCCAGTCCACCCAGGCGTCATCCGGTACGGTGATCTCTGCGGCGAATTCCAGATCCACCCAGTCCAACGACTTGAAGACCGGCAGACCTTCCTCGACGACGACCTCGGCGCGCTCAAAGCGGCGAGGCCACCACAGACCGGTGTAGGGATCGGGGACGTAGCCCATCTCGCCCGTGGCGCGGATCAGCATCATGTCGTAAATCCAGTTGCTGCCGTCCAGGGGGTTCCAAGGCTCAGAGAGAATGCTGGGCATAGCGATGTTCATCGCACCACCGACTTCGCCCTCGCGCTGAATGGTCACAGGCCAGAGCCAGGCGCCGCTGACGCCACCGTACAGGTCGGCGGCCACGGAAACTTCCTTGCGCTTGGGGGTAATGGTAGCGCTGTCGTTCAGCCAGATGCGCACGGAGTCTTTCATCGCCAATTCGAGAGCCTCAGCCATCATCTCCCGGCGTTCTTCAACGGTGCGGAAATCACTGTTCAACAGGCGCTCGGAGATTTCGTAGAACTCCGGATCATTCTCGTAGGCCTGCCACAGCGGGAAACCCAGGCCCATGTCGGTGTAGAAGAAGGCGAAGTTGTCATACAGCGAGCGGGGCACCACGGTGGTGATCCAGCCGCCGGTGTAAATGTGGAACTGTCCATCTTCGGGGTTGCCCTGAATCCAGATGGGCGAGGCTTCGGCCGCCGAGCGATAATCGCGGGTGACGGTGAAGCCGATGTCCTCTAGCTGATTGCCTACATAGTCGCCGATGTCCCGGCGCTCATCCTCGGTGCGGATAAGGAGGAAGATCTCGACGGGTTCACCCTCGTACTGCCAGACGTCACCCTCCAAGGTCGCGCCCATGGCTTCCATCTCCTCAGAGATGATCTCCTCAGCCAATTCGGGGTTGTAAGCGTACTTCAACTCCAGCTCTCGAGCTACATCAGCCATCAGCGCGTAGTCGTTGGAAGCGTTGTTGAAGGGCAGCCAACGCGGGGTGCCCAGACCGCCCGCAATCTCCTCGACGATGTAGTTGCGGTCAATGAGGTAGTTCATGGCCTCGCGGACGCGCGGCACGGCGAAGGGGTTCAACTTACCGGTGCCCTCAAAAACGGGGCCGGAGGGGTTGAAGGTTAGCTCATTGTAGGAACCGTAGTTGGCGTAAGAATCAAGATTCGGGGAATCAAAGACTGCCTGCGCCACATCCGGGTTGCCGACGCCATGCGCGTACATATCGATCTCGCCGACTTCCAGGCGGGTAACGGCCTGATCGGAGGAAGGTTCCTCGACCACCACGATGGTGTCGATCAGAGCGCCTTGCCGCTCGCTGATGTCCGGGCCGGCGGGCTCTCTCTCGACCTCAACCTCGACCGTGCGCTCGACCTCAACCTCGACCGTGCGCTCGACCTCAACCTCAACGGTGCGCTCGACAACCTCAGTCACCACGACGGTTTCAGGTTCCGCCGGTGCGCCACAGGCTGCCAACAACATACTTACCACCACAATCAAGGTAGTAAGACCAACCAATTTCCTGCTCAACATATTTCTCCTCCTGAGTATATAGTGAATTGACTTATTGAAATCAAAATCATGTAAAAAGCCTTTATTATATCGCCGTGTCACATCACCTCCTTTTGTGGCTTATACCATGTGACTTATACGATTTGTTATAGCTTGTGATCCACCTCATCAAATTCCTTACAAATAAAGTCCAAAATCCTCAAAAGCCCTGACTCCGCAACAAACAGCCGAACAGAATAGACTTCTGGCTCTTCGATCACGGATTTTGGCAAACTCCTGCACAGCAAGCCGTGAGAATTTTGCGAGCCTACTGTGCGAATGATACATTATTCACCAGGTAATTACAAGATGAGTAATTTAATCCCCATGATATCACAAGACATTATAGGCATTCTATACTAAAATGCTAAAACCTTCAAGTCAAATTCTTGACCTTTCAGGAATTCGCCGGGTGCAATAGCCAAGCGCTATAAGCGCCCTCGCCACAACCCAATAACGACGCAAAAACGCCTGTGACTTCCTCAAGCACGCAAATTTTTGCTACTTTTAGAACCGTCACGCCATCATTCGCAGATCCAATACCTGATTGAAGATCGCCCCGACAAAAGGCGAAACTTGAAAGAACTCCACCATTCCCGTCTGCATAGGTCTCGTCGTCATGATTAAGGGGTCCATCGCGCCGACTAGATGAAAAAACGCCATGACGTTCTGCCGCAAGCGCGACGACACAAAGCCCAGATCTTCCAACACCCTCCGCCACACACAGCGCGGCGGACGCGCCTGGCGCTCTGATTGTAACGCCCGCCGGAACAACTCGTCTAACGCTTCGACATCATATTCATGTGAATTCATAGGTCATCTCAGGCACCGGCCGCTGACGCTTATCTAACAGATCCCGAAGCCGACCGCGAGCGTAGTGCAGACGCGATTTCACCGTACCTTCGGGCAAGTCCAACACCTCCGAGATATCCTTCACCGATAAATTCTCGATGTAATAGAGGACGATCACCGCGCGATGCGGCGCCGGCAAACCATCGACAACCTCCCGCACCATGCGCGAGGTCTCCTTCTCCTCCGCGCGATGGGCCGGGGAGGGAAAGACGCTCGGCAACCCGGAGAGCCATTCCAATACCTCGTCCAAGGGATGGCTTGGCGGCTGTTTCTTCGCCAACCAATCATACGTCAGATTAACCGTGACGCGATAGAGCCACGGGCTTAGAGGGCGCGAAGCATCGACAGAATCGGCGTACTTGTACAGCCGGACAAAACACTCCTGAAGGATATCCTCAGCCGCGCGCGCATCCCGCGAGACGGCCAACGCCGTGCGATAGACCAAATCCTTATGTTGCTCGTACAATTTCCCCAACGCCGTCAAATCTCCATCCTGCAACCGCTCGATTAGGTCAGCTTCCCCACGTCTGGATCCATGCACACGTCCTCCTGATGGTTCTTCAATCCTATGATGGGCTATCGGGACCTCATGGTTATCTACTCTGCGATCACGCATCAGGTTCACCCAATTCCGATTCAATTTCGCCCGATTGAGTTAACTGATCCATAAACGCTCGATCTTCTTCTGAAAGAGATAAGCGAGATGAAAGCGACGCGGCGGCCAACAGATCCGGGCGGCGCTCCCACGTCCGGCGCAGCGCCGATTTGCGCCGCCACCGCGCAATCGCGGCGTGGTCGCCGGAGAGCAGGATGGGCGGGACTTCATGCCCCTCGAAGTTCGCCGGGCGGGTGTAGTGCGGCCCCTCCAGCAAACCGGAGGCATGGGAATCGCACGCGGCGCTTTCGGCGGCGCCCAACACGCCAGGGACAAAGCGCGCCACCGCGTCGATCACGACCATCGCGGCCAACTCCCCGCCGGTCAGGACATAATCACCAATGGAGACCTCGTCCGTCACGACGTGCTCCCGCACGCGCTCATCGACACCCTCATAATGACCGCAGAGGAAGAGCAGCCGGGGCCGCTCCGCCCACGCCATCGCCATCTCCTGCGTAAAACGCCGGCCCTGGGGCGTCATCAAAATGACCGGGACATCTTCAGCATGATCATGAGATTCGCCCACAATCGAGCGCACCGCGTGGAAGATCGGCTCCGGCTTCATCACCATGCCCGCGCCGCCGCCGTAGGGCGCATCGTCCGTCATCTGGTGACGATCCAGCGCGTAATCCCGGAGCTGGTGCAGCACCACGGAGAGCAACCCGCGCTCCTGGGCACGCTTCAGGATGCTCTCCTGTAGCGGCCCGAAGAACATCTCCGGGAAGAGCGTCACCACATCGATGCGCATCATCGCTTCACCCACGCCTATCGCGCCGCGCGCTCCCAGACCGCCGCCGCCAGCTCCCGCGAGCGCGCGGTGATCTCCTCTTCATCTAAGGTCTGCACCTGCCGATCCCGCATCAGCACGCGGCCCGCGCTGATGGTCGTGGTGATGGCCGAGGCCTCGTAGCCGAAGATGAAGTGCCAGGGGAGATTGCCCGCCGTCATCGGCGTGGTGGGGCGATAATCGGCCAAGATCAGATCCGCCATCGCGCCGGGGATTAGCGCGCCCAACTGCTGCTCCGGCCAGAAGAGCCTGACCAGCTCAGCATTCGCGTCGTAGGCCATACGGAAGACCAAATCCGCCGGCATCGACCGGGGATCGCCCTGAGCCAGCTTGTGGCCCAAGTAGGCGACCTTCATCTCCGCGAACATGTTGTTGCTGAAGCCATCGTTGCCCAGCGCGATACGCACGCCCTGCGCCAACATCTTCTCCACCTCGGCGAAGCCGACGGCGTTGTTCATATTCGAGCGCGGCTGGTGGGTGACCCAGGTCTCCGTGCCCGCCAAGACGGCCATCTCGCCCTCGTCGACGTGAACGGCGTGCGCCACGATGGTGCGTGGGCCTAAGATGCCCGCCTCGTGCAGGCGATGGATGACGCGCTTGCCGGAGCGGGCCAGACTGTCCTCGACATCCTCGATGCCCTCGGCGGCATGAATATGGAAACCGGTCTCCAGGCCCTCGGCGGCCGCGACGGCGGCGGCCAAGGTCTCGGCGCTCAGGGTCAGCGAGGCATGGAGGCCAAAGGAGGCCCCAAGCTGGGGATGGGGCGTCGCGCGCATCCGGCGGAGGAAACGCACATTCTCTTCGATCCCGGCCTGGGCGCGTTCCGGGCCGTCGCGGTCCGTGACCTCGTAGCAGAGCGCGGCGCGGATGCCGGACGCCACCACCTCCTCCGCTAAGATGTCCAGCGAGCCGGCGATGGCGTTGGGGCTGGCGTGGTGATCGATGAGCGTGGTGGTTCCGTGCCGGATCGCATCCGCCAGACAGATACGAGCCGAATAGCGGACGTCCTCCGGCGTGAGTTGCTTATCCAAGCGCCACCACAGGCGCTCTAAGATCTCGC
>JBKHCQ010000013.1:0-24488 GCA_046541755.1 Anaerolineales bacterium
TAGCGCACCAGATCGCGACCGGGATCGTAGACCAGGCCAATAGTGGAATACGACCAGGTGTTGGTGAAGACCTCGATGACATCGCCAATGGCCATCGGCCCGCGAATTGCGGAAGGCCGGGCGGCGCGCTCGCCCGGCGCGACCGCCGTTGTCGAAGAGGCCTCCGAGAGCGTGGGACTTGCCGGCGGCGGCTGATCCTCTAAGGGCGCCGGCATCCACGCGGGGAGCACATCCAAGGCTGGTTCTGGCCTTGGGACAGCGGCGGCCACATCGATGCGCCCTACAAATCCGGCCAGGGGGGCGCTCAATAGCGTCGCCGCCAACATCAGACGACTGAGATGCATCAGTTTCTGCGTCATCGTATTTATGCAAGCCGTTCCCCTGAAATTGCCGACATAGACGTAAGTCGGAATGGATAATCCGCCCCCATCT
Source organism: Anaerolineales bacterium (assembly GCA_046541755.1). GTDB lineage: Bacteria > Chloroflexota > Anaerolineae > B4-G1 > SLSP01 > JAAAOZ01. The sequence continues at coordinate 433 of JBKHCQ010000013.1, forward strand.
ATCTCGGCAATGCCCAGCGCAGGCGGGAGAACGGCCCACATCCTCCTTTGGCAAGCTAGCGCGCTGATGAACTTTGGTGCTGCAAACGTCTCCTGAAACCCTTGCGAAGGTTAACGGAAGCTCTGAACAACAGATTAACCCTTTCGCTGCCCATAGACCGGATTTTTCGAGATCGCTTGCGTAACCTTGGCAAGGGTAGGATTACAAACCCTTGCGAAGGTTAACGGAAGCTCTGAACAACAGATTAACCCTTTCGCTGCCCATAGACCGGATTTTTCGAGATCGCTTGCGTAACCTTGGCAAGGGTAGGATTAATTGAAATTACGAACCACAAGCGGCAGATAGATCGTCTGGGGGCGAATGGTGAGCGCGACGTCGATGTAGCTTGGGGAATTGGGATCGTTGCTCGTGATGCGGAGCGCGGTGGCGAGCGTCCCCGTCGTCAGCCCGGTCGCGTCGAAGCGGAGGTCAAGCGATGTTTCGCCGTCTATCGCAATGTCGCCGCCGGTCGGCATGACACTCAACCAATCCACCGACGGCGTCTCCGTCAAGCTCCACGTCAGCGCCGCCGTCCCCACATTGCGCAAGACGACCGTGCGCGTTATCGCCGCATCCGGCGCCAAAGCGACGGCCACCTCCGCCGGGGAGACCGTGAGATCGGGGATCAATGCACTGACCTCCAATGTCACGGGAACATCGACCGCCGGATGGTGCGGATCGTTGCTTGTGAAGAGCAGGGTGGCGGTATATGTCCCGGTGGTCAGGCCGGTAGCATCGATATCGAAGATAACCGGCGCCGTGTCATCCGGCGCGATCATCCCCGATAGCGACGTGGTGGTTATCCAGCCGGTCGGGGACGGGCCGGTGATGGCCAACGTCCAATTCAAATTAGCCGCGCCCGCGTTGCCCAACGTGAGCGTGCGGGTGGTCGCGGCGTCGGGCGTCAGCAAGGCAGAAGGGGCGTCCGGCGACCACGTCAGTTCGGGGTAAGCCTGTACCTCGATCTCGCGCGTGGCTGTGTAGACGCTGCATAGATTGGTGGCCGTCATCACGACGGAGTAGTCGCCCGGCGCGGTGTAGATGTGGGCGCGCGGATTGCCCTCGCCGCCGCTATCATCGCCGAAATCCCACGTGTAGGTGATGGGCGAACTGCCGGACGCGGTCCCGGTGAAGATCAACGTCTTACCGACCGAGGCGGGCATCGGCGCGTAGTAGAAGTTGGCCGCGCTGAGAGACAGACATTCGACGGTGGTGGTATCGTGGGCGATGGCCGTCAGCGCGGCGACGGTGGCCGTGATCGTCGTAACGTCGACTTCAAAGGGCAGCGTGTCGGTCGGCACAGCGACTTCAACGCGCACCGGCGCGGATGCGCCCGCCGTCAACGTGAACGGCCCGGTATCCAGCAACGTCGCCCATCCCCGGCTGCTGCCCATCGCCAATGAGAACGTATCCGGGCCGTTGCCGGTGTTCGTCACATAATGCGTGTAGCGGATGACGCTGCCGGCGGGCACAGATGCCGCGTGATCCGGGCCGAGCGCGACGCCGGGCGTGTAGGTAGCGCGCGTCGTGTCGGTGACGACGGCGCCGGGGCCGAAGCCGCCGAGCGTGCGGGCCGTGAGCGTCGTCAGGTCAGAGAGGCCGCCGCCGCCCGCCGGGATCGTGACCTCAACGCGCACGAGTATACTCTCTCCGGCGACCAACGTATGCGGCCCGGGATCTAACAACGTGGCCCAGTCGCGGCTGCTCGCCAGCGTCAACTTGATGACGTCGGTGCTCGCGCCGGTGTTCTGCAACGTGTGCTCATAGATAATCGTATCGCCGGGATCGTGCGTCTCGTCGTGATTCGGCGTGAGCGTGACGGCCGGCTCGAAGGCCGCCGTGACATCGTGGACGGCCGCCGGGCCCGCGCCGCCCTGAGACGTCGCCGTGACAATCGTAGTATCGAATTTACCCTCGCCGTCGCTGGGCACATCCACCCGGACGCCCACGCTGGTCGCCGCGCCGTGGCTCAACGTAAACGGCCCGGTATCCAGCAACGCCCCCCACCCCGCGCTGGTCGTGTAGGTCAGGATAAAGGTATCCGTGTAGTTGCCCGTGTTGGTGAGCGTGTGCGTATAATCATAGGATGTGTCGCGCTGCGCGCCGGTGGTCACCTCGTCGCCGACGAAGAGCGCGCCGGGCGCAAAGCCGACGGTGGTCGTGGCGGTCGCTGTGTCGAAGATGGCGGGATCGGCGGCGGAGGTGGCCGTGACGATGGCGATGTCGGAGAGCGTGCCGCTGATCAAGTCGCCGGGGACGGTCGCCGCCACGCTTACCTCGGCGGATTCGCCGGCAGCCAGGGCCAACGTCCCAGTGTTGACCAACGTCGCCCAGCCGCGACTGGAGCTAAAGCTGAGCGAGAAGGTATCTGGGCCGTCGCCCGTGTTCTCGAGCGTGTGCGTGTAGATGTGCGTCGCTTCCGGCGGCACACTGCGCGCATCATCGGGCGCGAGCGCGACCGCGGGCGTGTGCGTGGCCGTCGTCACATCGGTGACCACCGCCGAGAGATCACCATTCTGAGATGTGGCGGTGAGTACAGAGGTGTCGATCAGCCCGCCAACCCCATCCGGCGCAGCCACTCGGACATTCACTGTAATCCCCGCGCCCGCGTTCAGATGATACGGGCCGAGATCGAGCAGCGCTCCCCAACCCTGACTGCTGGCAAAGTCCAGGTCAAACTGATCCGGGCCGTTGCCCGTGTTCGTCAGCCAGTGCGTGTACGTGACGGCGTCCCCCGGCGAGATGGCCCGCGCGTGATCGGGCGTCAGCGTGATGCCCGCCGTGTAGGCCACCGTCGTCGTGTCGGTCACGCCCGCCGAGACGGTGGGCGAAAGCTGCGAGGTAGCGACGACGGTTGCGACATCCATCTGCCCGCCGGATCCGGCCGGCACGTCCACCCGCACCTGCACAGTGATTGTCTCGCCGGCCGTCAGAGCGAACGGCCCGCCATCCAACAACGTGGCCCAGCCCGCGCTGCTGGCGAAGCTCAACTCGAAGGTATCGTCGCCGTTGCCGGCGTTGGTCAACTGGTGAGTGTAAGTATGCGTCGCGCCGGACGCCAGCGCTTGCTCGTGATCCGGCGCGAACGTCACGCCATACGCGCGCGGCACGCTGGTGGTGTCGGTCACGGCGGCGGAGACGTCGCCCGCGAGGGAGGAGGCCGTGAGCACGGTGGTTTCGCTGAGGCCGCCGCTGCCCAGAGGCGCATCCACGCGGACGCGCACGGTCGCGGACGCGCCGGCATTCAAATCAAACGGCCCGGCGTCGACTAAGGTCGCCCATCCCCGGCTGCTGACCGCCAGATCCACATCCATCGTATCGGGGCCGGCGCCCGTGTTGGTGAGCGCGTGCGTGTAGGTGATCGCGTCGCCAGGCTCGAGCGTTTCGGCATAATGCGGGGCCAGCGCCACGCCGGGCGGATAGACCGCCGTGATGTCGGTGACGGCCAGCGGCCCCGCGCCGCCGTCGGAGGTCGCGGTGACGACCGTCGTCTCCGTCAGGCCGCCGGTACCGGGCGGAACGGTCACTTCGACGCGCACAGTCGCCGTCTCATCGGCCAGCAGCGTGAAGGGGCCGGGATCTAACAGATCGGCCCATCCCCGCGAACTATCCCACGTCAGATAAAAGGTGTCGGTGGCGTTGCCGGTGTTGGTGAGCGTGTGGGTGTAGGTGACGACCGTATCCGGCGAGACAGCGCGCGTCTCATCCGGCGCGAAGGCCACGCCCGGCTTGAAGGCGGAGGTAACATCGCGCACGACGACCGGCCCCGCGCCGCCCTCCGAGGTGGCCGTGACGATGGTCGTGTCGCTCTTGTCGATGCCGGCCGCCGGCACCGTCACCGTCACGGTCACGACGGCCGATGCCGCCGGGCCAAGATCGACCGGCCCCGGCGGATCCAGAACGGCCCAGCCCTGCGAGCTATCCAAATCCAAGAGGAAGGTGTCCGTGGAGTTGCCGGTGTTGGTCAGCACGTGAGTATAGACGTAATCCCCCTCCGACGCCTCCGTCGTGAGGTGATCCGGCGCGAAAGCCGCGCCTGGCGCGAAGCCGATGGTCGTCGTGTCGGTCACGACGGCGGTCAGCGTGGGGTCGGCGGCGGCGGTGGCTGTGATGTACGCGGTATCCACGGTGTCGCTGAGGATGCCCGCCGGCACGAGCAGCGTCGCGGTGACGAGCGTCGCCTGCCCCGCCGCTAACGTCACGGTCGGCGCGGGATCGGTCGTCACATCCCAGCCGTGGCTGGATTGCGCGGTCAGGGTGTAGGTATCGGCGAGGCCGCCGATGTTGGTGAGCGTGTGCGTGTAGTGGATTTCTTGCGCGGGATAGCCGACGCCGGCGCGGTCGGGCGCGAAGGCCACGCCGTGGGGATATTCAAACGCGCCCATATCGTAGCCGGTGATGGCCGGGCGCAGGACGTTGTCCAAATCGGGACTGAGGCCATCGGCGCAGGCATCGATGGCGGGGGAATCGCCTAAGAGGTGGAAATCGCCGTGGGCGGCGTCCGCAAAGTGCGGATCAATGTTCGCACCGGCGTTGTTGCTCTGGTCGATGTTGCAGGACCCAGTGAGCGGGCCGCTGGTGATCCAGAAGCCGCCATCGCTGTTGCCCCAGGCGATGCTGTTCGCCGCATAGCCCTCGGTGTCAGATTGCGAATAGCCCGCGCCGTTGATGTTGTTCGCCAGCGTGACGTGGGTCACGGTGAACGCGCCGCCCGCGGTACGAATGCCGGCGCCGAAGCCAGCAGTAGAGATGTTGTTGTAGACGAGGCTGTTGGCGACTTCCGCCTCCGCGTCCGTCCCCACCTGGTAGATCGCGCCGCCGCGCACGGCGGTGTTGCTGTAGAAGTGCGTGTGCGCGATGCGCGCGCTGCCATCGTTGGTGTAGATCGCGCCGCCCCGACCTGTGTCATTTTCATCGCTGTCGGCGACGTTGCCGAAGAAGGCGCTACACAGGCCGGCGGTGGGATCGCAGTCGCTGGCGAGGGGGGCGTTCGGGCCGCGCTCAACTCGGCTCGACCGCAGCGTTATGGTCGGCACGGAGGCATAGGTGGCGTGAATGTTTAACGTCGAGGTGTAGGCCGTAATCGCGCCGCCGTGCTCGGCCGCCTGGTTTTCTTGGAAGATGCAGTTGTCAGCGTCGAAGGTGCTGCCGCTCAGGTAGATCGCTCCGCCGCTGACAGAGGCGTGGTTGCCATCATCGGGCTGGCCGAACGTCGCGCCATCACATTCGACGTGCGGACTATCGGAGGCGTAGATCGCGCCGCCGCTGCCGCTGTTGGCCCAGTTATCCCAGAGCTGCGGGCGGATGTTCATGTAGTCATCGAACCACACCCGCGAGCCATTGGTCAGGTAGATGGCCCCGCCGTTGTCGGCCCGGTTGCGCTCGAAATTCACCTGTCCGTAAATATCGAAATAGCCGCCGTTATCCGCATACAGCGCGCCGCCATTCCCGCCGCTGGCGCGGTTGGCAAAGATGTCCATAACATAACCGGTGGTGGCGTAGAGTTTTGAGACGGTATTGTTGCCCAGGTAGAGCATCCCGCCGTGGCCGCCCTGTGCTTCGTTGTTGTAACCTAGGCTATAGCCGTTTGCGTAGAACGCCGCCACGGCATCGCCCACCACAGCGACCGCGCCGCCGTTCTCACCAGCCTCATTTTGACGCAACATCCAACTCCCAGTGAAGTCGAGCGTACCGCTATCGATGTGAATCGCGCCGCCGTGGGTACTGGCGGTGTTATCGCGCACGACAGCATCCGAGATATTGATATCGGGCGCGCCGCTCGCAGCTACCGCACCGCCTTCACCATTAAGGGCGTGGTTGTTGATGATAGAGGAGCCGTTGAGGACATTAAGCGTTCCCCCGTTCCAGAGGCGGAAGCCGCCGCCCGCTCTCCCGGCAGTGTTACTGATGACGCGGCTGTTATCTAACGTGACGGTGCTGGCGTTGATGTAGACACCCGCGCCGCGCCCATCCGAAGATGAGGGCGCTACGTGGTTCTCGACGCTGCTGGCGGTCATCGTCACGATGCTGCCGCCTATCACGTAGAGGCCGCCGCCGTATGTAAAGCCCGCGGTTTGGAAGGTGTTGCTGGCGACCACGGTGTTGCTGAGTGTGGCGTGTGTGCCATTGGCAAAGTACAGTCCCACCCCTGTGTGCCCATTAGCGCCAAGTAGGTTGGCCTGATCGTCGCCGGTGCCGCCCACGTGGGCGTCGGTCAGGTTGATGGTGCTGGCGGCGGCGTAGATGCCGGCCCCCATCTCCTCAGCGCTATTATTGAAAATGTCGCCGCCAAAGTCCACGGTACTGGCGGAAGCGTAGATGCCCGCCCCGATAAGCGCTTCGTTGCCGTGGGGATAAGCGACGTTGCCCACTTTCGCGCCGGATGCGGAGAGCGCGCTGCCGTTGGTCAGGTAGACGCCGCCGCCCCAGTGACTCGCCGTGTTCCCGCCGATGGTGACCGTTCCTAAGGAGACCGTGGAAGCGTCGGCGTAGACGCCGGCCCCATCGTAGGCCTGGTTCCCGTTGTAAATCCAGACATTGCCCGTCATCGTGACGACGCCGCTGTTTTCCACATAGATCGCGCCGCCTCTGCCCGCCGGGTCGGTGGCTTGATTGCCGCTCATATCCGCCTGGATGAGATGCAATACACCGCCCGTTACCGAAACGCCGCCGCCGTGCGGCGCGGTGTTATCGTTGATGTCCGACTGCGTGTCCAGAGATACCAGCTTGCCCCACACCCGCGCGCCTCCGCCGTGCATCGTCGCGGTGTTGTTACGGACGTTGGATTCGTTGGTTAGCGTCACCACGCTGGTGGCGCCGACGTAGATGCCGCCGCCGTAAGAAGCTGCGTTGCCGTAGACCAGCGTGTTGTTCAGCGTGACGCGGGCCTCTGTGACGGCTTGAACGCCGCCGCCAGTGCCGCTGCCGCCGGTAATCTGCAGGTTACTCAGAGTCTGCTCTCCATCCACAATGCTCACCACGCTGTTGGCATGATAACTGCCATCCACCGTGGTGACGCCAGCTCCGGGGGTCGCACAGGCGCTATCATACCCGCCCTCCAACGTGAGGGATTTGCCGTTGATGAATACATTTTCGGAGTACGTGTCGGCGGCGATTTGGAGCGTATCGCCATCCGCAGCGGCATTGATCGCCTGCTGAATGGTGCCGTAGGAGCAGCCACCATCATTGATCCCCACCCGTGGCGCGCTGAACTCGTCCGCGCCCATATCGTAGGGCGTGGCCGGACGGACGTGCATAATCGGGCGCGTTTCGTTATCGAAATCGGTGTCCATCCCGCTGAAGTAGGCGCAGCGGTCGATGACGGGACTGGAGCTTTGAAGATGATAATCGGCGCTCCCCGAGGCGACGAACTGCGGATTGACGTTCAAATTGCCGACGCCGACGTAGCCGCCCTGGATGTCCGAGTAGGTGACATCCTCACCCGGCACGTTGATGCTGCTGGAGTGCCCCCAGATCACCGAGCAGTGCAGCGATAGATTAGATCCCCCCGCTATGCCAATCGCCTGCCCGGTGCTGCCGCCGCCGGATTCGTTGTAGGCGAAGGTATTGCCCTGGCCGGTCATACTCGCGCCGGTGTACAGCCGGACGCCGTCGCCGGTGCCCGAGGTGGCATCGTTGCGGGCGAGCAGGCTGTTGTTGAGGTAGACGTTGCTAGCGTAGGCATAGATCCCGCCACCCAGCGTGCCCCGGTTGTTCTCGACGAAGGTGTTATCCAGCCAGGCGGTGCTGGCATCCACGTAGAGGCCACCGCCATGGCCACCGGTCGCCACATTGTTGTACAACCGGCTGCAACGCGGCCCCAGGCAAGTATAGCTACCCAAATCCATATCGAAGCGAGAGCCATTGATGGCGTACACACCGCCGCCGTAGTTCGGCGCGGTGTTGTTGTTGATGCTGGCCTTGTCACTATAAAGGTTGCTGTCATCGAGGTAGGCGCCGCCGCCGTTGCCGGAACCGCCCGTGCCGGCCTCGTTGTACTCGATCTCGGCATCCTCGTCCAGGTTGATGGTGCTGCCTATGGCGTAGACGCCGCCGCCGTTGCCGGTGGCGGTGTTGTAGTTGATCTCAGAGCAATATCCGTCGATGGTGAGCGTGCTGGTGATCAGATAGGCGCCGCCGCCCACTGTGGCATCGTTGGAGTGGATATCGGAGCAGTCGGCCAAGGCTACCGTGCCCTGGCGCATGTATAAGCCGCCGCCGAAGCCGTCGTCGGTGAGCGCGTCGTTGCCGTAGATGTCGGCCGAGGTGGGCAAGTTTATGACGGGACTGTGCCCGTTCTCTTGCGTGGCGTACACGCCGCCGCCCCTCGGAGCGGTGTTGTCATGGATGTTGCTGTTCTCGAACGTGACCCGCCCGCCATACAGCCGCACGCCGCCGCCGTAAGAGCTGGCGGTGTTGTCGTAGATCTGCACGTTGGAGCCGGTCACCTCGGCGTCCGGGCCGACCCACAGGCCGCCGCCCCAGTGGCCGATGTTGCCGTAGATGTCGATGTCGCTCAGGTTCAGTGTGCCGGTTCCGTCGCCCCGCGCAAAGCGAATGCCGCCGCCTTCCAATCCGGTGTAGCCGTTGGTAAGATTGAGGCGCGTCAACGTGACCCTCAAACCGGCTTGGATGGTGACCACCGGATCGCTGCTGCCGCCGTCTATCGTCGTGCGATCCGCCGAGCCGCTGGCGCAGCCATCGTAGCCGCCCTGTAGCGTCAGACTGATGGGAACGAAGATGTTCTCCTCGAAGGTGACGCCGCCCTCGATCAGCAGCGTATCGCCAGGATTGGCCGCTAAGATCGCGTCCGCAATGGTGGTATAGGTGCAGCCCGCGCCGACGGTGCGGGTAGTCGCGTCGGTGGGCGCGTGGATGTGACGGGAAATGCGCGGCGTCGCTGTCTGCCCCTCGGCCGGATCGGCGGCGATGGCGCTCAGTGCCTGGGCGCGGTTAGCCGCGTCGATTTGGCGTTGCGCCTCCAACGCGGCCTGCTCCTCGGCCTCGCTCAGGGGCGCGCGCGCTTGCGGGGGCGGCGGGGATGCGGCCAGCCGCTCCTGCGCTTCTTGGATCTCGTCCATCACCGCGTCGAGCGCGGGGCCGCGCAGCGTATCTAAGAGCGCGACGACCGCCTCCGGCCCCTCCTGGCGCGCAGCCTCCAGCGCCGCCCACCCTGCGCGGATCGCCCGCTCGCGCTCCGTCATCTGCGCCTCCGGAGTGCTCACCTGGGGCGTAGGCACCTCCAACGGCGCCTCTGATTCCAAGGGCGGCGGATCGTCCGGCAGGGGTGCACCCTCCATAGCCGCGTCATCATAAGCGGCTACACCCGTCATCCCCTCTGGCCCCCCCGTAAACAAAGGAACCAACATCAATCCCAACAACGAAAATCCTGTCAACCAACGCACCAACGTCATCCTTCTTTCCCGCATCATCGTTACCTCTCCTTTTTACTCGATTTTGCCTACTTAATTACTTTAACTAAACATTTTAAATTGAGTAAACCAGCACAGTGTATCGGAAATGAACCGGAGTGATGAGAGGGGCATCTGAAGATAGCAGACCGCAGAGATCCGTGAGGTTAAGGCCGTTCCAAGAAAATAAATCTCTTAAAAGTAGCAGTTTAAGAAGTCTATCCCCTTCTTTATCATTGTACGGCCTTTCTCACACTTTGCCAAGGGTTGCATATTTTACTTTCAGATAAGCGTAAATTGATCGTTTTGATATGCAATCGAGCGCCGGTATTTGACCCGACATTTTCGTCTTGAGGAATTATCAATGTGGTATATAAATAGAAGAGAGTTGATCCAATCCACATATTTTCTCAAACCCTGTATAGAGGAGACGCTCATGGCAGTCGTGACAATTTCTCGGCAATATGGCAGTGGGGGCACGGAGATCGCGGCCCAGGTCTGTGAGGTGTTGGGATACACGCACTTCAATAAGAACACGATGGTCGATGTAGCCGACGAGATGGATATCTCAGAGGATGAGGTGGTGGATTTTTCGGAGGATACTTACAAAGTGCGCGGCTTTTTGGATCGGCTGCTGGGCCGCCGCCGGATGGTCGTGCCAGCACCAGAGGCAGCGTCAGATGAGGATACGATTGACCTGGCGACCTTGGATGCAACGCGGGGCGTCGAGCTGGTCAAGAAGATCATCCTGGGCGCGTATGATCGCGGCAACGTCGTCATCGTCGGGCGCGGGGGGCAATCCATTCTTCAGGAAAAGTACGGCGTGCTCCACGTGCGCATCGAGGCGCCGCTGGGCGCGCGCGCGCTGCACATCAAGGAGCGGCAGGGCATCTCGATGGAAGCAGCGCGTCAACTCGCTCTGGAGAAGGATCAAGCCGCCGCGGCCTACGTCCGCAACTTCTTCAACATCGCCTGGGACAACTCCAAATACTATCACCTGGTCATCAACACCGGCAAATGGGAGATCTCCGCCGCCGCGCAGATCATCGTCAACGCCCTGAGCCACATGCGTCAGATCTCGGAGTTGAAAGCATAGCGCACATCCATACGCACAAACCCTTGCGAAGGTTTCAAAGCTGCTTCTAAACCAAAACCCGCTCCCCCACCGAAGATCACATTGCGGTCAGCATCCCACTGGAACCTTCGCAAGGTTCAGCGCCGGGTACTTTTGACCAGAAAAAACGCTATGCTATAATGATTACTTGAATTGCAGACATAACTCATTGGTCTGTTTTTTGTCTGTTTGGGATTGTTCTTCATTACTACTCATCACTATTCATCTAATCGCTCTTTTAACCACCCATTTACCCAGCGGGCATCCCTGACGCCGACGCGCCACATCTCCGCACACCTGCGCCAAGCCTCATCAATCGGTCAGATCTGGTGATCTGCCTAATGCCTGAGTAGTAACTTTTCTATATTACACTATTTATTCAAGCTAAGCTAGGAGGATTTTAAATGGCGAAACGTAAAATGGTCACGATAGACGGCAATACCGCGTGCGCGCAGGTGGCGCACAAAATCAATGAGGTGATTGCCATCTACCCGATTACGCCTTCCAGCCCGATGGGTGAGTTAGCCGACGAATTATCAGCCAAGGGCGAGACCAACATCTGGGGCACCGTCCCCTTAGTCGCCGAGATGCAGGCCGAAGGCGGCGCGGCCGGCGCCGTTCACGGCGCGTTGCAGACCGGAGCACTGACCACCACCTTCACCGCGTCCCAGGGCTTGCTGCTGATGATCCCCAATATGCACAAGATCGCCGGCGAGTTGACCCCCACCGTCTTCAACGTCTCCGCCCGCAGCCTCGCGGCGCAGGCCCTCTCCATCTTTGGGGATCACACCGATGTGATGTCCACCCGCAACACCGGCTTCGGCCTGATGGCCAGCAATTCCGTCCAAGAGGCCCACGACTTCACGCTGATCACGCAAGCCGCCGCGATGAACACGCAGTTGCCCTTCATCCACTTCTTCGACGGCTTCCGCACCAGCCACGAGATCAACAAGATCGAGCAACTCACGCCCGAAGATATGGCCGAGTTGATCGATGACGATATGGTCAAGAAACATCGCGAGCGCGGCCTCAACCCCGATCACCCCGTTGTGCGCGGGATTTCGCAGGGGCCGGATGTCTACTTCCAGGCCCGCGAGGCCGTGAACCCCTACTACATCAAGGCGCCGGGCATCGTCCAGGAAGCGATGGACAAATTCGCCGAGCTGACCGGCCGCCGGTATCACCTCTTCGACTACGTCGGCGCGCCTGACGCCGAGCGCGTCATCGTTTTGATGGGTTCCGCCGCCGAGGTGGCCCACGAGACGGTCGAATACTTGGTGGACCAAGGCGAAAAGATCGGACTGCTCAAAGTCCACCTCTATCGCCCCTTCAGCGTGGAGCACTTCGCGGAGGCGCTGCCGAAAAGCGTCAAGGTGTTAGCCGCTTTGGATCGCACCAAGGAACCGGGCAGCGCGGGCGAGCCGCTCTATCAAGATTGCGTCGACGTGATAGTGAAGGCCGGGCGCGACGTCAAAGTCATCGGCGGCCGCTACGGGCTTTCCAGCAAAGAGTTCACGCCGGCGATGGTCAAGGGCATCTTCGACGAGATGACCAAGGACGCGCCGCAGCGCCACTTCACCGTGGGCATCGAGGACGACGTCACCCACCTGAGCCTCGACTACGATCCCAGCTTCAACATCGAGCCAGAGGATGTCGTGCGCGCGCTCTTCTACGGCCTCGGCTCCGACGGCACCGTGGGCGCGAACAAGAACTCCATCAAGATCATCGGCGAGGGCACCGACAATTACGCCCAGGGCTACTTCCAGTACGATGCGAAGAAATCCGGCTCGGTAACCGTCTCACACCTGCGATTCGGGCCGCGCCCCATCCGCCAGACCTGCCTCGTCAACTTCGCCAACTTCGTCGGCTGCCACCAGTTCACCTTCCTCGAGCAATTCGATGTTCTGGAGACCGCCGAACCCGGCGCGACCTTCCTACTGAACGCCCCGTATCCCGCCGACGAGGTCTGGGACAACCTGCCGCGCAGCGTGCAGCAAGAAATCATCGACAAGGATCTGAAGTTCTACGCCATCGACGCCTACGAGGTCGCCAAGAAGGCCGGTCTCGGCGTGCGCATCAATACGATTATGCAGACCTGTTTCTTCGCCCTCTCGGGCGTCCTGCCCAAGGACGAGGCCATCGAGCGCATCAAGAACTCGATCAAGAAGACCTACGGCAAGAAGGGCGAGAAGATCGTAAAGATGAACTACGCGGCGGTGGATCACGCGCTGGAAAACCTCCACCCAATCGAGGCGCCCACGGAAGCCACCAGCGACATCGAAAAGTCCCCCGTGGTGCCAGAAGAGGCGCCTGAATTCGTGCAAGAGGTGACCGCGCAGATGATCGCCCGCAAAGGCGATAACCTCCCCGTCTCCAAAGTGCCGGAGGATGGCACCTATCCCACCGGGACAACCCAATGGGAGAAGCGCAATGTCGCGCAGGAAATCCCCGTTTGGGATGCCGATGTCTGCATCCAATGCGGTAAGTGCGCGATGGCCTGCCCGCACGCGGTCATCCGCATGAAGATCTACGACCCAGAGCTGCTGGAGGACGCGCCGGAAGGCTTCCGTTCCACCGACGCTCGGGGCCGCGACTTCAAAGGGAAAGCATTCACCATTCAGGTCGCGCCGGAGGATTGCACCGGCTGCGGTCTCTGTGTGGAGGTTTGCCCCGCCAAGGATCGCGAAGATCCCGACCGCAAGGCCATCAATATGACGCCGCAGACCCCGATCCGGGATCGCGAGCGCGAGTATTACGAATTCTTCCGCGATGAGCTGCCCCACTACGACCGCACCGCACTCAACCTCGACCGCGTTAAGGACTCCCAACTCCTGCAACCGCTCTTCGAGTTCTCCGGGGCCTGCGCCGGCTGTGGCGAGACCCCCTACGTCCGCTTGCTCACGCAATTGTACGGGGATCGCGCCGTGATCGCCAACGCGACGGGTTGCTCTTCCATCTACGGCGGCTATATGCCCACGACGCCCTACACCGTCAACGCAGAGGGCCGTGGCCCGGCGTGGAACAACAGCTTGTTCGAGGATAACGCCGAGTTCGGCTTTGGCTTCCGGCTGACGCTGGACAAGCAAATGGACTTCGCGCGGGAGCTGCTGCGCAAGCTCAGCGACAAGGTCGGCGGCGACTTGGCCGATGCGATTCTCAACGCCGAGCAGAGCACCGAAGAAGACTACATCGAGCAGCGCAAGCGCGTGGCGCAACTCAAGGAACGTCTGGCGGATCTGGATTCGCTGGCGGCCAAGGACTTGCTGAGTCTGGCCAACGTGCTGGTCCGCCGCTCCGTGTGGATCGTCGGCGGCGATGGTTGGGCCTACGACATCGGCTACGGCGGCCTGGATCACGTCCTGGCCCAGGGCCGCGATGTGAACGTCCTCGTCTTAGATACCCAGGTCTACTCCAACACCGGCGGCCAGATGTCCAAGGCGACCCCGCGGGGCGCGGTGGCGAAGTTCGCCGCCGCCGGGCGCGAGCTGCCCAAGAAGGATCTGGGCATGATGGCGATGACCTACGGCAACATCTACGTGGCCCAGGTCGCGATGGGCGCGAGTGATCGTCAAACGCTCAAAGCCTTCCGCGAGGCCGAATCCTACAACGGCCCCAGCCTCATCATCTCCTACACCCACTGCATCGCCCACGGCTACAACCTGAAGTACGGCTTCGAGCAACAGCAGAAAGCCGTGGATTCCGGCGCGTGGATCCTCTACCGCTACGATCCCCGCCTCAAGGCCGAGGGCAAGAATCCGCTGCAACTGGATTCCAAAGAGCCGAAACTCCCCATCAAGGAGTATATGTACAACGAGACGCGCTTCCGCATGCTGACCCAATCCGATCCGGAGCGGGCTGAGCGCCTGGCGAAGCTGGCGCAAGAGGATGCCATCGCGCGTTGGAACATCTACAAGCAGATGGCCGAGATGGACTACAGTTGGGCGGCTGAATAAGCTTAGACCCCATTAGCATCACCACGCCCTCAGTGCTCACGCGCTGAGGGCGTTTTTGTATTGCGACCCTTGCGAAGGTTTCGCGATTATTATGAAAACAAGACCACTACACCTTTTAATAATCCTACTGTTGAGAGGATTATCTCGGAACCTTCGCAAGGTTAAAATCGCCGCTCACTTGTGATTTCTCCATCCTGCACTATCATAATGTATAGGATCCACTTACACACCAATCCGATCAAACATAGCGAAAGGAGACACTATGGCAGATCTGACGACGACGTATATGGGCTTGACCCTCAAAAATCCGATTGTTCCATCGGCTTCACCGCTTTCGAGCGATTTGGAGACGATCAAGAAAATGGCGGCGGTCGGCGCGGGCGCGATCACGCTGCACTCGCTCTTCGAGGAGCAGATTGATCAAGATGCCGCCCTGTTAGACGACATCATCGAAGACACGAAATACCGCTACGCCGAATCCATCGACTTCTTCCCCTCACTGGAGACCTATCGGCGAGATGAGGAGGCCTACCTGGAGTTGATCCGCGAGGCGAAGGCGGAGGTGGAGGTTCCCATCATCGCCAGCCTGAACGGCTACAGCCCCGGCGGCTGGACGCACTACGCGGCGCTCTTCGAGGAGGCCGGCGCGGACGCCATCGAACTCAACATCTACTACCTGCCCACCTCCCACAAACTGACCGGCTCCCAGGTCGAAGCGCAGTACTTCTACATTCTGAGCGAAGTCAAAGATCAGGTAAAAATCCCGGTGGCGGTCAAACTCAATCCCTTCTTCAGCTCCATTCCTCACATGGCCACCCTCTTGGATCGGGCCGGGGCGGATGGTCTGGTCTTCTTCAACCGTTTCTACCAGCCCAATCTCGACATCGAGAACTTGACCACCGAGCGCGACTTGGTCTTGAGCACCTCGGAGGAGATGCGCCTGCCCCTGCGCTGGATCGCGATCATGTACGGCCAGCTCGACGCCTCGCTGGCGCTGACCACGGGCGTGCACACTCCGGAGGATGCCATCAAAGCGATCATGGCCGGCGCGGATGTGGCCAACGTCTGCTCCGTCCTGATGCAAGAGGGCGTGGAGAAAATCGAGGCTCTGGTAGCGGGGATGGAAAAATGGATGGACGCGCACGACTACGAAACCATCAGCCAGATGCGCGGCGTCCTCAGCCACAAAGAGAGCGGCAATCCCGCAGCGTTCGAGCGCGCCAACTATGTCGAACTGATCGATGGGGCCGGCAAATAACTCACAACCGGCGGATTTTTTCGCTCGGTCACCGCCTCGCCCCCATAAGCGAGGCGGTCTTTTCTTGTGAGACGCCCCCTTGCGAAGGTTGGAGATGATTCCGCTAATCAAGATGATTTAGGTGTGCGCAGAGGATCATATCGCCATGACCTACCGCAACCTTCGCAAGGTTAGATAGGCGATAAATTCATCATTCGCAATTCAAAATTCTAAATTCCCAATTCCCAATCCCCACAGGAGAAACCATGCCCCAAAAATTTGCCCTTATCAGCGTTTCCGATAAATCTGGCATCGTGGCCTTTGCCCAAGGCCTGATCCAACACGGCTTCCGTATGATCGCCAGCGGCGGGACGGCAAAAATCCTTCGGAAGGCGGGCCTCACCGTGATCCCGGTCAATCAATGGACCAGTAGCCCGGAGATTTTGGATGGGCGCGTCAAGACATTGCATCCGGCCATTCACGGCGGCATCCTCTCGCGGCGCTCGCCGGCGGATCGCGCCGAATTGCGCGGCCTGGACTGGAACGAGATCGACCTGGTGGCCGTCAACCTCTACCCCTTCGCGGCGACGGTGGCCTCCGGCGCCGCGCTCGACAAGGCCATCGAGCAGATCGACATCGGCGGGGTGGCGCTGCTGCGCGCCGCCGCCAAAAACTTCGCCCACGTCACGCCGCTCTGCGATCCCGCTGATTACGACGCCGTGTTAGCGGAGCTGGCGAACGCGGGCGCCGTCACGCCGGAAATCCGGCGCCAGTTGGCGATCAAAGCCTTCGCTCACACCGCCGCCTACGACGCGGCCATTCACGCCTACCTTCTTGACCAAGAACAAGCTGACGAGACGGATACCGATCCCTTCCCCGCGCAGCGCATCCTCCCGCTGCACAAAGTGACCGATCTGCGCTACGGCGAGAATCCACATCAGCGCGCCGCGCTCTACAGCGCGCAACAAGACGCCGGGCCGCTGGGAGGTATTTTTATCCAGGGAGAAAAGCCGCTCTCCTACAACAACCTCTTGGATTTGGACGCCGCGTGGCGCGCGGCCAGCAGTTTTGAGCGGCCCACCGTCGCCATCATCAAGCACCTCAGCCCGTGCGGCATTGCCTCGGCGGATACGCTAGTCGCGGCGTTCCCGCCCGCCCTGGCCGGCGACCCGATCTCCGCCTTTGGCAGCGTCATCGCCGCCAATCGCCCCGTCTCCGCCGAGCTGGTCGCTGCCATCGACAAGCTGTTCGTCGAGGCCATCATCGCGCCCGCCTTCACGCCGGAGGCCCAGACCGAGTTGGCGCGCCGCAAGAAGAACTGCCGCCTGGTCGCCGTGCCCGCCCCGCGCCACGATCCGCTGGAACTGCGCAGCATCGACGGCGGGGTGCTCATCCAGGAGCGCGACTACGGTGACGAGGCCGCGTGGCAGGTCGTGACGGAGCGCGCGCCGACGGAGGAGGAGCGCATCGCGTTGCGCTTCGCCTGGCGCGCCATCGCCCACGTCAAATCCAACGCCATCCTCTTCGCCAAGGGCGAGGCCGTGATGGGTATCGGCGGCGGGCAACCGAGTCGCGTCGACGCGGTGAAGATCGCCGCGCAGAAGGCCGGGGAGCGCGCGCGGGGCGCCGTCATGGCCTCCGACGCCTTCTTCCCCTTCCCCGACGGCATCGAGGTCGCCGCCGAGGCCGGCGTGACCGCCGTCATCGAGCCGGGCGGCTCCATCCGCGATCAGCAGGTCATCGACGCGGCCAACCGCCTCGGCCTGGCGATGGTCTTCACCGGCTACCGACACTTCCGGCACTAACGAGGGCGTAGGGCGGAATGGTATTCCGACGAACGGATGACCCATCCGTCTTACTTATAGTCGATCTTCGACCAAGCCCCACGGACACGGCAAGGCACCTCTGGATGGATTAAAAACGCCGGCCCGAATGGACTCTATTTTTAGGGAAGGAGAAATCAATGGGAACCTTCCAGATGCGTCATTTCACCCCAAAGGATGAGGCCGCAGTCGTTGCCCTCTGGCAACGCTGCGGCCTGGTCGTCTGGTACAACGATCCCCACGAGGACATCCGGCGCAAGATGGCCTACCAGCCAGAGCTATTCTTCGTGGGGACGCTGAATGAGAAAGGGGATGAGACGATCATCGCCTCCATCATGATCGGCTACGAGGGCCATCGCGGCTGGATCAACTACCTGGCCGTGGCGCCGGCCTATCAAGGGCGCGGCTACGGTCGCCGCCTGATGGCCGACGCGGAAACCGTCCTGCGCGAACTCGACTGCCCCAAAATCGATCTACTGGTGCGGAGTAGCAACCGCGAGGTGATCGCGTTCTACGAGCAGTTGGGGTTTGAGGTCTCGGATGCAGTGCTGCTGGGGAAGTTGCTGGTGGAGCCAGATATTGAGGCGTGATATTTCGTTATCCAATCGTCATTCATCAAAATACTGCACCAACAAGCTCGGTAATTCTGAGATCACCGTCGTCCAATCGGGCAGTGACTGCGGAGCAACTTGGCGCGCCAGGTCGCGCTCCCAATATACCTTTGCCTCCTCAAGATGCTCTGCCCGCAAGAACGCTTGGACATCCGGCATGGTTAGCCCCTTATGCCGACATTTCCGCGCTATGATCGAGCGAACCAGCGAGGAATCAATATCTGCGCTTTTCTCCTTCAGCAACTGCCACACATCGTAGTAGTCCCGCGATTTTCCACGCTGCAAGATACTGCGCATCTTTTCCGCCAGGATTTCCTCCAGTGCGTATGTCAGAACGACTGGACGTAGATCGGGGAAAAAGGAGAGAGTCACCTTCCGACGCTGCGGAGCCAGTAGCACCGGCTCATCCAGGGTAACATCGAAAAGAAGCCGTGAGGGATGGCGCAGCGGGCCGACAAATTGAGCACGCATTCGAGCCGCGCCGTTCGCCCGATGGAAATCCAGCAGACGCACCTTCACCTCATGGTCAACATCCACTTGAGAGAACCAGTGCTCGACGTGCGTTCGTAAGTCATCCGCAGGAAAAGACGGCAAAACTGAGAAATCTAAATCGACTGAATGTCGCCAATCGTCGAAGTAGATCAGGCGCAGCGCCGTACCGCCTTTCAAGCACAAGGTATCGGCCAAAGGCGCGGTTCGACTGAGGACATCCAGCACACAGAGCATAACGTACTCGTGTTCCGTCTGCCCAACACCAAGAGCCGACTTGGCAGCTATCTGACGCAATTCGCGCCCGGTGATCATCAGTGCTCCCGCCATTCCAGTAACTGTCTCTCCGGCACGTTGATGATGAGGCGCCAACGTGTGTTGCGCGACCCCTCCCGCAGCCCGGATGGCTCCAGTCGGGCGTAGCTATGTCCCTCACCATCCTCAAGCCGTGATAGCAATGCATCGTTCCCCAAGGCCAACAGCTCCATCCAGTATCCCAACCGCCGCGCAGCGACCTGGTTTCGCAAGCGCAAGCAGTAAGTTACCAGTTTCTCCCAATCCAGTTCCTGACTCCCGAACCATAGCCCCTTCGCCGGCTCCAAGACGCCCCCAGCCAGCTCTGGATGATCAAACCCGTCAGCGATGGCCTTCTCCCGTTCCGACATCTGCACCTCTTGGCCCAACAGCGAGACGGATTCGTAGCCAAAGAACTTGTAAGAGGCGAGGGTGACAAAGCGATAAGTGAGACCCTCGATGGTGACCGAGCGCTTACGACGGATCGTGGCAATGATAACCGGATCGGGCGAACGCTCCGTGTAGCCGTAGTAGTGCAAGGCGGTGGCGTAGGCCAAGTAGTACGGTGTCACTAACGAGGCCGCGATCAGATACTCGTGCTCGGCCCACTCGGCCTCCGGCCCGGCCGCCAGCGGGACGATCATGTATGTGCCACGCTCCAATCGCTTGAGCCATCGCTTGCGGTTCAGTCGATGGAGCAGTTTAGCAACGTCCACCTCGCTATCGTCCATCATCGAGCGAGCATCTTCAATGGTGAACACGGTATATCCTGCCGCCGAAAGGCTACTCAGCAGGAGGGATTCTTGCTCGCTCAATGTTCGTGGCAAAGGTTGCTCGGACACAGCTCCCCCATTTAATACGAAAAAATTCTACAGTATGGAATTATTATAACATAAAAAGGGATTTCTATCCCTCAGATAACTCAGAGAAATTATGGCATCTCCCAACCGACAACCTCTCAATGCCGCCGCCGAGCCAACTCCGCGCGGACATCGTCCAACGTGAGGTCACGGGCGGCGAGCAGCACCAGCAGGTGATAGATCACGTCCGCGGCCTCCTCGACGAGGCGGGCATCACTCTGGCCCTTGGCGGCCAGCACCACCTCGATGGCCTCCTCACCCACTTTCTTAGCGGCCTCGTCCAAATCCGCCAGCAGCGTGACAGTGTACGATCCCGGCGGCGCGTCGGCTTTGCGCGATTCGATCACAGCGAATAGTTCGTCTAAAATGTCAGTCACAACTCCTCCTCATTTTCTGAATTCGCTTGATTCCCCAGCCGGCGGAAGAAGCAACTTCGCTGGCCGGTGTGGCACGCCGGCCCGGCCGGATCCACCTTGACGAGCAGGGTGTCGGCGTCGCAATCGACCCAGATTTCGCGCACGCGCTGGGTATTGCCGGAGGTGGCGCCTTTGTGCCACAGCTCCTGCCGGCTCCGACTCCAAAAATGCGTCTCGCCGGTCTCCTGCGTCAGCCGCAGCGATTCGGCGTTCATCCACGCGACCATCAACACCTCGCCCGTCGCGGCGTCCTGCACCACGGCGGGGATCAACCCGCGACCATCAAATTTCAACTCCATGCTCTACGCCTCCCTTCCTCAAGAATCCGCTTCCCCTCGCTTTATCTGCTCCACCTGCTTCATCTGCTGATTCATCGGTTGACCTGCCGCACAACGACGCCTTGATCCGCCAGATAGGCCTTGACCTCGCCGATGGTGAGCACCTTATCATGGAAGAGCGAGGCGGCCAACGCGGCGTCGGCCCGGCCCTCAGTGAGCGCCTCGGCGAAGTGGGCGGGCGCGCCCGCGCCGCCGCTGGCGATGACGGGCACAGGCACGGCGTCGGCCACGGCGCGCGTCAGCTCGATGTCGTAGCCGGCGAGCGTGCCGTCGCCATCCATGCTGGTGAGCAGCACCTCGCCCGCGCCCAACTCCACGGCCCGCGCGCACCACGCGACGGCGTCCAGGCCGGTGGGGATGCGCCCGCCGCTGATGTAAACCTCCCAGCGCGGCAAATTCTCTGGCGCGCTCACGCGCTTGGCGTCCACGGAGATGACGATGCACTGGCTGCCAAAGCGCTCGGCGCCCTCAGTGAGGATCTCCGGCGTGCGCACCGCCGCCGAATTGATGCTGACCTTATCGGCGCCGGCCAGCAGCAGCGCGCGGATATCGGCCACGCTGCGGATGCCGCCGCCCACCCCGAAGGGCATAAAGACCTCCACGGCCACCTGGCGCACGACGTCCAGCATCGTCTGGCGGCCCTCGTGCGTGGCCGAGATGTCCAAGAAGACCAACTCATCCGCGCCCTGGGCGTCGTAGGCGCGCGCTTGCTCCACGGGATCGCCGGCATCCCGCAGATTAAGAAAGTTGACGCCCTTCACCACCCGGCCATCTTTTACGTCTAAGCAGGGAATGATTCTTTTCGCTAACATACGCCCCCTTCATTAAAAACATCAAAACATCAAAGCAACAAAGCCTCAAATCATCAAAACATCAAAGCAACAAAACATCAAATAACAACCCGTCGTGCTGACAATTTCTCCATTTGCCGTTTTGTCTATTTGTTGCTTTGTCTATTTGTTGCTTTGTCTATTTGCTGCTTTGTCTATTCGCCGCTTCGAGATCTATGTGCCCTTCGTAGAGCGCGCGCCCGATGATAACGCCGCGCAGGCCGGCCTCGCGGACGCGCTGCACGTCTTCGAGGCTGACGACGCCGCCGGAGGCGATGACGCGCAGGCCGGCGGCCCGTGCCAGGGCCGCCGTCGCCTCGACGTTGACACCGCGGCTCATCCCATCCCGGCTGATGTCGGTGAAGATGA
Source organism: Anaerolineales bacterium (assembly GCA_046541755.1). Lineage (GTDB taxonomy): Bacteria > Chloroflexota > Anaerolineae > B4-G1 > SLSP01 > JAAAOZ01. Next base: position 22,216 of record JBKHCQ010000013.1, read on the forward strand.
GCCAGCGGCCGCCCATCTCCGCCCAGCGCTGCGCCAGCTCGCGCGCCTGGATGGGCGCGGCCTCCCGCCAGCCGCGAATTTGCACGATGCCCTCGCGCGCGTCGATGCCCACGGCCACGCGCTCCGCGCCGAACTCATCCAGGGCGGCTGCCAGCAGCGCGGGCTGCTCCACCGCGACCGTGCCCAGCACGACGCGCGCCACGCCCGACGCCAGCGCCTGACGCATCGCATCTAAATCGCGCAGGCCGCCGCCGAATTGCACGCGCGGCCCCACCTCAACCACGCGCGCCAAGGCCTCGAAGTTTCGCAAATCAGGAGAACCACCGTTCTCCGAGGCGCGGCTCCGCTCGCCAAACGCCCCATCGAGATTGACCACGTGCAGCCAATCCGCGCCCGATTCGGCCCAGCGCCGCGCCGCCGCCGCCGGATCGCTGGCGTACTCCGTCTCGCGGTCGGGATCGCCCTGCCGCAAGCGCACCACGCGCCCGCCGCGCAGATCAATGGCCGGAAAAATGGTAAATGACGCCATCATAACCTCCAAAATCTTGAAAAAGCATCTCTTTCATAGTACGATATTTACACAGTACAATGCAGCTTTAGATAAACAAAGAAAGGAACGGCAATGACCGAGACAACATTTGAAGTCCAAGTGCCCTCGCTTCTACTGCGCTATGGCCTCAATCAACGTGATATTCAACAGCGCGTGACGGAATGGGTAGTCCTATCATTATTCACCGAGGAGCGCATCTCCTCGGGCCGGGCCGCGCGGCTCTTAGGCATATCTCGCGGCGAGTTCCTGGATCTGCTACGCTTGCGCGGCATCGCCTACCTAGATTATACGCCCGAAGAACTTGAGAGGGAGTTCGCCGCCGTAGAAGAACTCAAGTCAGCCTCGTGATTGTTATCTCCGACACAACCCCGTTGATCGGTTTGGCTACTAACTTTTAACTTGCAACTTTCCGACTTTCAACTTGATTTCTCCACAAAATTCCTCAAAATGTGCAACCCCACATCCTGGCTCTTCTCTGGATGAAACTGGATGCCGTAGAGGTTGCCCCGTTGCACGGCGCAGGGGAAATCCCCGCCGTAGTCGGCCACGGCGATGGTTTCTTCTGGGCGAGCGGCGCAGTAGAAGCTGTGGTTGAAGTAGGCCCACGAGCCGGCAGGCAGATCCGCGAAGAGGGCGCTTTTCCGCATGGGCCGCAGTTGATTCCAGCCGGTGTGCGGTACTTTGAATGCAGCGGGCAGATCGAAGCGCGCGACGCGCCCCGGCAGCAGCCCCAACCCCGGATGGACGCCCATTTCCGCGCCCTCCTCGAAGAGCACCTGCATCCCCACGCAGATGCCCAAGAAGGGCGCGCCGCGCGCCGCTGCCGCCGCGATGGGTGCGATCATCTCCAGGCGGCGCAGGGCGGCCATGCAATCGGCAAACGCGCCGACGCCGGGCAGCACGACTTTCTCCGCCGCGCGCACCACGGCGGGATCTTGCGTCACGGTGACCTCGGCGCCGACGGCGTGCAGCGCCTTCTCCACCGAGCGGACGTTGCCCGCGCCGTAATCAATCAATGCGATCATAAATCCTCCTATCTGCTTAAATCTGCTCCATCTGCTGAGCTACGCATTGAGTGTACCTTTGGTGGAGGGGATTTTCCCCGCGCGGCGCGGATCGATTTGGGTCGCGGCGTCTAGGGCGCGCCCCAGCGCCTTGAAGAGCGCTTCGGCGCGGTGATGGTCGTCCCGGCCGTAGGGCACGCGCGCGTGGACGGTCGCCCGCGCGGCGACGGCGAATGAGTGGACGAAGTGCTCCCACAGCGTCACGGGGATGCCGCCCACGCTCGGCCCGGCCCACGTGACATCCCACACGGTGTAGGGCCGCCCCGAAAAGTCAATCGCGACGAAGGCCAGCGCCTCATCCATCGGCACGTAGGCGTGACCCATCCGCGCGATGCCCGCGCGCTCGCCCAGCGCCGCATCGAAGGCCTGGCCCAGCGTCAGCGCCACATCCTCCAGCGTGTGATGCGGGTCGATGTGCAGATCGCCCACCGCGCGCACGGTCAAATCGAAAAGGCCGTGCGCCGCGATGTGCGCGAGCATGTGATCCAAAAAGCCCAGCCCCGTCGCGATGTCGTGCTCGCCGCTGCCGTCTAAATTGAGCGTTACCTCAATCTGCGTCTCTTTCGTCTTCCGTCGTACAGTTGTCTTACGCACCATGCCTCGTTTCCCCATTCACAATTCATCATTCGCAATTCGCCATTTACCCCACACAAAGAAAA
>JBKHCQ010000014.1:0-22365 GCA_046541755.1 Anaerolineales bacterium
AGAAATGGTAGAAAAGGAAGAAAAGAAAAGAGAGGGAGATCCCCCATGAACGCCAAACAAAAACTCATCCCATCCATAGGCTTGGGAACGCTGCTCATCATCGGATTATACTTAACCAGCCTCTATAACTTTCTCCTCTTTCACACCCTAGTCGAAATCTTCAGCATCGTGATCGCCTACAGCATCTTTATCTTGGCGTGGAACTCCCAGCGCTGGATCGATAACAACTACCTACTCTTTATCGGGATCGCCTACCTCTTTGTGGGCGGGGTGGATCTCCTCCACACCTTCTCTTACGGCGGACTCCAAATCTTCCCCGCTTACGGCACCGATCTCCCAACCCAACTCTGGATCGCGGGCCGCTATCTGCAAGCGGTCAGCCTCCTCGTCGCGCCGTTCTTTATGCACCGCAAGCTCAACCTGCGCTGGATACTGGTGGGATACACGGTCATCACGACGCTGCTTGTGGCGAGCATCTTCGGCAGGGTCTTCCCCACCTGCCATATCGAGGGCGTGGGGTTGACGCCGTTCAAGAAAATCAGCGAGTACATCATCTCCCTGATCCTCGGCCTCGCCATCTGGACGCTGTGGCGCGAGGAGCATCATTTTGATCAGCGCGTGCTCCGTTGGCTGACCCTCGCCTTAGTCTTCACCATCGTCTCCGAACTGGCCTTCACCTTCTACATTGGCGTCTACGATTTTTCCAATCTGATCGGCCACTATTTCAAAATCGCCGCTTTCTACCTGATCTACAAAGCGCTGATCCAAACCGGCATCCGCGACCCCTACGCGCTGATGTTCCACAACCTGAGCCAGAACCGCGATAAGTTGCGCCAGGAGCGGGATAAGGCGCAGCGCTACTTGGATGTGGCCGGCACGTTGATCGTCGCCTTGGATACCGAGGGGCGTGTGATACTGCTCAACAGCGCCGGGCGCGAGATGCTGGGCTATACAGAAGAGGAGATTCTGGGGCAAAACTGGTTCGATAAAGTTGTGCCCGCGCGATCACGCCCCGAGATCCAAGCCGCGTTTGCCCAACTGATGCGGGGTGACGTGGACGGCGCGCAACATTTCGAGAATGCCATCGTGACCCGCGCGGGCGAAGAGTGCCTGATTCTGTGGCACAACACGATTATGCGCAATGAGGCCGGCGAGATCACCGGCACGCTCAGCTCCGGGCAGGATGTGACCGCGCGCCATCGCACCGAGGAGCGGATCGCTTGGGAGGCCGGCGTCAACGCCGCGATGGCCAAGTTGGCCAAGGCGATGATCACCACGGACGATCTGAATGAGATCACCGCGCTGGTGTTAGAGAAAGCGCGCCAGCTCACCGATAGCGCCTTCGGTTTTGTGGGCTACATCGACCCTCAGACGGGCTATCTGATCTCCCCCACCCTGACGCAGGGCATCTGGGAGAGCTGCCAGGTGCCCGACAAGACCTTCATCTTCGAGGAATTCGGCGGCATGTGGGGCTGGGTCTTAAATCACCGCGCGCCGATGTTGACCAACACGCCCCAGGATGATCCGCGCGCCACCGGCGTACCGCCGGGCCACATTCCCATCGAGCGCTTTCTTTCCGCGCCGGCGATGATCGGCGGCACGCTGATGGGCCAAATCGCGCTGGCCAACCCCACCCGCGATTATATGGAACGCGATCTGAGCGCGCTCGAACGATTGGCCTCGCTCTACGCGCTGGCCGTCCAGCGTAGCCGGTCGGCGGCGGCGCTCCGCGAATCGGAACAACGCTATCGCATGCTCTTCGAGAGCGCCGCCGACGCGGTTTTCCTCCAGGATCTGACGGGCCATTTCTTGGACGTCAACCAAGTCGCCTGCCAGCGCCTGGGCTACACACACGCGGAACTGCTCACCATGTCGCTGTCCGATATCGAATCTCCCACCTATGCGGCCAAAATCCCGGAGCGTATGGAAGCCATCCAACGGGAGGGCGCGCTGGTCTTCGAGACCGAACACGTCAGCCGCGATGGCAACCTCATCCCCACCGAGGTGAGCAGTCGCATCATCGAATATGAAGGGCGCCCCGTCCAGCTCAGCATCGCGCGCGACATCACGGAGCGTAAGGAGGCGGAAGAAAAGATACGTCGCCAGCGGGATCTGCTGGAGAACACCATCGAATCGCTCCCCCACCCCTTCTATGTGATCAATGCCGCCGACTACACCATCCGGATCGCCAACTCGGCATCGGGCTACACAAACGGACGCCAGCGGGTCACCTGCTACGAATTGACCCACGGGAGCACAACCCCGTGCAATACCTCACAGCATCCCTGCCCGCTGCGGGAGGTGCAACGCACGGGTCGGCCATCCAAGGTGGAACATATCCATTACGATCAAAACCACCAGCCGCGCAACGTCGAAGTTCACAGCTACCCCATCTTCAACGACGAAGGCGAGGTGCAACAGATGATCGAATACACGTTGGACATCACCGAGCGCAAGAGAGCGGAGGCGGCGCTGCGCGAGGCCAAAGATGCCGCCGAGGCCGCCAATCGCGCCAAGAGCATCTTCTTAGCGAATATGAGCCACGAACTGCGCACGCCCCTCAACGCGATCTTGGGCTTCTCGCAGTTGATGGCTCGTGATATGCGCTTAGAAGCCGAACAGCAAGAGAACTTGGACATCATCAGCCAGAGCGGCGAGCACCTATTGGCCCTGATCAACGACGTGCTGACGATGTCGAAGATTGAAGCGGGGCGCATCATCCTCAACGAAAAGACCTTCGATCTCTTCCGCCTGCTCAGCGCCCTAGAAGAGATGTTCACCCTCCGCGCGCGAGAGAAAGGGCTGGCCCTCATCTTCGATTTCGGCGAGGATGTGCCGCGCTACATCCACGCCGACGAGAACAAATTGCGCCAGGTGCTGATCAACTTGCTCAGCAACGCGGTCAAATTCACCTCGGAGGGCGGCGTGACCCTGCGCATCGCGACCAAGCCCTTAAAGGCCCAGCCGACGCAGCCGCTTTCGGCGGCGGAGTCTCGCGGGACGCGCTCTCAGGGGCCGGGAGAGGACAACGTGCGCCTCTACTTCGAGGTAGAAGATACCGGCGTGGGAATCGCGCCCGACGAGATCGACCAACTCTTCGACCCCTTCGCTCAGACTCAAAGCGGCCAGGCCGCCCAAGAGGGCACCGGCTTGGGGTTGGCGATCAGCCAAAAGTTCATTCATCTGATGGGCGGCCAATTAAAAGCGATCAGCAAAGTCGGCCAGGGCAGCCTCTTCAAATTCTCCGTGGTGGTGCAGCCCACATCGGTCACGGCGCTCCAAGCGAAGCAACGCCGTCAAGTTGTGGGGATAGCGCCAGATCAGCCCATCTATCGCCTCCTGATCGTCGAGGATCGCGACGCCAGCCGCAAGCTCCTGCTGAAGCTGCTGCGGCCGCTGGGCTTCCAGTTGCGCGCCGCGACTAACGGCAAACAGGCGATTGAGATCTGGCAGAACTGGAATCCCCACGTGATCCTGATGGATATGCGCATGCCGGTGATGGACGGCTACGAGGCCACGCGGCACATCAAATCCACGGCGCAGGGGCAGGCGACGGTGATCATCGCCCTCACCGCCAGCGCCTTCGAGGAGGATCGGCAATTGATCTTGTCGGAAGGCTGCAACGACTTCATCAGCAAGCCCTTCCGCGAGTCCGAGATATTCGAGAAACTACACCAACATTTAGGCGTGGACTTCATTTACCATGAGCACAACCAGCCGCCCAGCTCAGCATCAGAAGAAGAGGAACTTAAAATCCCCCTCACTGCCTGGGATGAAGTCCCCCCGACCCTCATCGCTAAGCTTCGCCAGGCCATCATCCAAGCCGAGTTCAACGTTATCGCCACGCTGATGGCGGAAGTCAGCTCCTATGCGCCGGATCTGGCCGCAACCTTGACCGAGTTGGCATATAATTTCGAATACGATCAACTACTAGCACTCATTCCCAGAGCGGGAGAAACAGCAGAGGCCAAAGATAATGCTATAGATACGTCAGATAAATCAGATAAAATCGGAGGTCAAAGATGACCCACCAGACAACATCCCAATATGCTAACCAACATGCTAAACCCGGCGAGCGCCCCATCTCCCCAGCTACGCGCAGCCCCATCCGTAAAGGCGACATCCTCATCGTCGACGACACGCCGGCCAACCTGCGGCTCCTGACCCAAATGTTGGCCGAACAGAATTTCAAGGTACGCCCGGTGCCCAGTGGGAAGTTGGCCCTGAACGCCATCCGCGCCGCAGCGCCCGACCTGATTTTGCTAGACATCAAGATGCCGCAGATGGACGGCTACGAGGTCAGCCGCCGGCTCAAGGCCGACCCAACAACGCGCGATATTCCCATCATCTTCATCAGCGCGTTAGACGAGGTGGAGGATAAGGTCAAGGCCTTTACCGTCGGCGGCGTCGATTACATCACCAAGCCCTTCCAATTCGAGGAGGTGCAGGCCCGCATCGAGACCCACCTGACCATCCGGCGGCTCCGGCGCGAACTTGAGGACTACGCCAGTGAGTTGGAAGATCGCGTGGATCAGAAAGTCAAGGAGTTGGAGCAGGAGCGCGCGAAGGTCATCCACGCCGGCAAGATGGCCGCCATCGGCGAGCTGGCGACCGGCGTCGCGCACGAGCTGAATCAGCCGCTCACCGCCATCACCTTTGAGGCGGATTACCTCCATCACCTGAGCGAGCATCACAGCCAGGCAGAGACGCCACCCTCTGACGATGTCTGGGCGGAGTTGCGCGAGATGGGCGCGAATCTCACCGCCGACGTCGAGCGCTGCCGGCGGATCATCGATCACCTGCGCACCTTCGGGCGCGTCTCCGAGAAGGACGTCGCCCTCATCGACCTCAACGATCCCATCCGCAACAGCTTCATCCTGATCGAAGAACGGCTCAAGCAACACAACGTCTTCATCCATCGCGAACTGGCGCCCGATCTGCCGCCCATCCGGGCCAATCCCTACCGCCTGGAGCAGGTCTTCCTCAACTTGATCAGCAACGCCGAGCACGCGATGGCCGAGATGGCCGCGCGCGTCAAAGCGCAATCCGAGGGGAGTTCGGAACAGCAGGCCACCTACCAGAAGCATCTGGAGATTACGACGGAGGCGAACGGCAACCAGGTCATCGCCGCCGTGCGGGATAACGGCTGCGGCATCCCCGCAGCCGCGCGCGCGAACATCTTCGAGCCGTTTTTCACCACCAAGCCGGCGGGCGACGGCACCGGCCTGGGCCTCTCTATCAGTCATGATATTGTAACCAACTACGGGGGCGAGATTACATTCGAAAGCCAGATAAATCAGGGGACGACCTTTACCCTCCGCTTCCCCATTGCAGAAAATGAAGAATGAAGAATTTAGAATGAAGAATTTAGAATTGGATTGTCAAAAGATTCTAAATTCGCAATTCATCATTCACAATCCCCCCCAATTCATCATTCGCAATTCTTTATCTAGCAACCAGCAACCAGCAACCAGAAACCAGAAACCAGTAAAAGGAGAAGAACATGCCAGCCAACAAAATTCTAATCGTAGATGATGAACCGCGCGTCGTCCAAACGTTCGCCCGGAACCTAAAGCTTACCGGCTATGAGGTCCAATCCGCCTTCAACGGCGCTGAAGCGCTCAACATCTACCGCGAGGAACGCCCCGACATCACCTTGGCGGATGTGCGGATGCCCAAAGTCGATGGCTTTGGCGTCCTCAAAGGCATTCGCGATGTGGATCCCGAGGCGGAGGTCATTTTAGTCACCGGCCATGGCGACTTGGATATGGCCATCGAGGCGCTACGAGCCGGCGCCTCCGACTTCATCCCCAAACCGGTGAAGCCGGAGACGTTGGAGACGGCGCTGAATCGCGCCGAGGCTCGCATCCGCCTGCGACGTGAACTGGCGGATGCGCAAGAAGCGCTCCGCGCCAGCGAGGAACACTACCGTGCTCTCACCGAATCGGCCTTCGTCGGCGTGGTCATCATCGCGCCCGATGACCGGGTGATGTTCGTCAACCAGGCCTTTGCGGATATGGTCGGCTACGCGCCGGAGACGCTGATGGGGCCGGAAGAACAGACGACCAGCGGCGGCATAGACTGGGCGGCGTTGACCACCGATGAGGCGCTGAGCAAACATCAAACGCACGCAGAGCAGGTCCAGGAAGGCCAACGGGTGCAATACGAGACAGTTCTCCGGCCCAAGTCCGGCCACGATCTCAATGTGCTGCTTTCGGCGGCGCCGCTGCGCGAGAAGGATGGCGCATACAAGGGGATGTTGGCCGTCATCACCGACATCACCGAGCGCAAGCGGGCGATGATGGCCTTGGAGGCCGAGCGCGCGCGCTTCAAATGGATCGTCGAGCAATCCCGCGACGGCTACGTGATGCTGGACGCCGCCGGGAATGTGCGCTACGCCAATCCCCAAGCCTGCCTCTACCTGGGGCGCCATCCCGACGAGCGCGATTGCCAGGCTGCCGAGAGGGATTTCCTCGCCTTGGCGCGCCGCCAATATCAATTGGAACCCGCGGATGCGTGGACAAATTGGCCGCGGCCGCTGCCGGAGGACGCGGGTTCGCCGCGCTACCTCGTGCGCAGCGATACGCCCAACTCCGATACGTTCTGGCTCCAGGTCGATACGACCGTATCGGACATTGAAGAAGATCCCGAAGGCGAGAGCTACCTGCTGCGCCTGCGCGACGTCACCTCCGAGATCGTCACGCGCAATCACATGTGGACCTTTGAATCGCTGATCAATTACAAACTCCGCACGCCGCTGGGGCAACTCACGGGCTTCTTGGAACTGCTGGAGACCGATCTGCCGGAGCTGACGCAAGAAGAAATCATGGCCGATCTCTCGGAGGCCCGCTACAGCGCGACGCGCCTCCAGGAAAAGATCATGGACATTCTGCAATATTTGGATACAATGACGCGCGCGCGCCAAGAAATCCGGCAAGAGGGCGTCTGCAAGCTCTCCCACGTCGCCGAGATCATCGCGCAAATCACGCGGGAGTTGCAGTTGGACGCGGTAAAGGTCGCCTACGAGGATTTGGACGCGGCGGAGGCCGTCCTGCCGGTCACCTGTCGGGCCGCCGAGCTGATCCTGCGCGAGTTGTGCGAGAACGCCAAGAAATTCCATCCCGATCAAGCGCCCACGATAGAGATTCGCTTCTCGGCAGCCCCGGAGGGGATTCGTGTGCAGGTCATCGATGACGGCGTCCACCTCCAGCCCGACCAACTGAGCAAGATCTGGCATCCCTACTACCAGGCCGAACCGCGCTTCACCGGCGAGGTGCCGGGCATGGGCTTAGGGCTGGCCGTGGTCTCCTCACTCGTCTGGGGCCTGGGCGGCGCCCGCTCGGCCTACAATCGCGAGGATCAGCCCGGCATGGTCATCGATTTGCTGTTGCCGATTGAGGATTGAGTTGCAGGTTGCAGGTTGCAGTTGCAGGTTGCAGGTTGAAAGTTGAAAGTTGCAAGTTGCAGGTTGCAAGTTGAAAGTTGAAAGTTGGCCTTTGCCGGTCGAAACTCCAGTCTGAGAACAAGATAGGAGGAGAGGAAGCGAGATGTCCGATATACATACTCAAATCAAAGCAGCCATACGTGAGCAACTGGAGGAACTGGCCACGGGGATTACGGCCCAACACTACGCCGCCCATCCCCAGTTGCATCATCAGCATGGGAAAGAGGGCCGCGCGAAGTGTCGCCGGGATGTCAGCCATCACCTGACCTATCTCTCCGACGCGATTGGCCTGGAGCAGCCGGAGCTGTTCGCCCACTACATCGCCTGGGTCAAGATCGTGCTGGAAAAGCGCGGGATGTCCGCGCAAATTCTGACCGACAATCTGCACTATCTGCGCGACGCGCTGCTGGCCGCGCTCCCGGCGGAGATGCACGCGATCGTCGCCACGTACACGGAGGCCGGCCTCGACGCTCTGGCGATGACGGACGAGACACACTCATACCTCCGGCCCGAAGCGCCGCATCATACACTGGCGCGCGATTATCTCCACGCTCTGCTGAGCGGGGAACGTCACACCGCCAGCCTGATGATTCGCGAGGCCGTCTCGAACGGCATCCCCGTCAAAGATATCTACCTCCACATCTTCCAACCTGTGCAGTACGAGATCGGGCGGCTATGGCAGATCAATGAGATCAGCGTCGCCGAGGAACACTACGCCACCGCCGTCACTCAATTGATTATGTCGCAACTCTACCCGGAGATTTTCGCCTCCGAGCGCACCGGGCACACGCTGGTTGCGACCTGCGTCGGCGGCGAGCTGCACGAGATCGGCGTGCGGATGGTGGCCGATTTCTTCGAGATGGCCGGATGGGACACCTTCTACTTGGGCGCGAACACCCCCTCCACAAGCATCATCCACGCTCTGCAGCAACGTCGCGCCGAGGTGTTGGCCATCTCGGTGACGCTGGCCTCCCACATCGAACAGATGGCCCAGCTTATTCAAGCCGTCCATCGCTCCGACGCCAAGGCGGTCAAAATCTTGGTGGGCGGCTATCCCTTTAATCGAGCGCCCCAACTCTGGCAGAAGATCGGCGCCGATGGCTATGGCGCGAATGCCGACGAGGCCATCGCCGTGTCGGAACGATTAGTGGGAAATGGTCATTAAAAGATGCTAGCTCACGCGCGACGCACGCAAGGCATAGCTCTTTTATGTGATTCCACCGGCGCCGTCGATCGGATTCTCCGGGACGATCTCGACCTGGCGGCGCATATCGAGATCGGCCAACGCTTTATGGAACTCTTCCCGCCCTGGCAACAGGAGAGCGCGCAACAATTCATCACCGAGATCCAATCCGAAAAGGCCGCGCTGGATCGCAAACTCGCCTTCCGACTCGGCGAACGGACGGCGCATCTCTACGTGGCCGGCGGCGCGATCCACGACGCCATCCTCATCGTGGGCGCCCTATCCCGCGCCGAGGTCGCCAGTCAATTCTACGAAGAGCTAATGTTAGTCAACAACGAGCAGATGAACGCGCTGCGCACCGCGCTCAAAGAGCAAGCGATGCTCACTCACAAGCAAAAAGAGCGCGAAAAGCAAAACGAGCGCTTGTACGAGGAACTGACGCGCCTGAACAACGAGTTGGTCACCGTGCAGCGGGAATTGGCCAAGACAAACGCCGAGGTCACCAAGGAACGCGAGCGCTATCGGCTGGTCTCCGAGATCATCTCCGATTACGCCTACGCTTTCCGCGTGGATCACGAGGGAAAGTTAAAGCGCGAATGGGTCACCCAAGCCTTCGAGCGGATCACGGGCTACAGCACCAATAGCGACACCGCGCTCGATTGGACGCATCTCGTCCATCCCGAGGATCGGCACATCGCGGAACAGCATGTCGAGCAATTGCTCACTGGAGAGAACGCCGTGAGTGAATTCCGCATCATCACCAAAAAGGGAGAGGTACACTGGATTCGCGATTACGGACGCCCCCTCTGCGCTACCGCCGCCAGTTATGATGACGAGGAAAAACAGGTCGTGCGCATCTACGGCGCGGCCCAGGATATCACCCGCCAAAAAGAGATGGCCGCCGAGTTGCAGCGCTACACCGAAAATCTGGAGCACCTGGTCACGGAGAAGGTCAAGGCGCTGGAGCAGGAGCGCAGCAAGGTGATCCAGGCCAGCAAATTGGCCGCCATCGGCGAGATGGCCACGGGCGTCGCCCACGAGCTGAACCAGCCGCTCACCGCCATCTCCTTCGAGGCCGATTACATCCGACAAATCGGGCAACGCGAGAGCGGTCACCTGAAGGGCGCGGCGCTGTGGGAGGAGTTAGTGCAGGTGGGGGAAAACCTCATCGGCGACATCGATCGCTGCCGGCGCATCATCGATCACCTCCGCACCTTCGGGCGCGTCACGGATAAGACGACCGAGCCGACCGATCTCAACGAGCCAATCCGCAACAGCTTCCTGCTCATCGGCGAGCGGCTCAAGCAACACAACGTGATCGTCGAGCGCGATCTGGCGCCCGATCTGCCGCCAATTATGGCCGATCCCCACCGCCTGGAGCAGGTCTTTCTCAACCTCATCAGCAACGGGGAGTATGCCACAACGGCGATGCAAAAGCGGATCGAGGCGGGCGAGGTGGAGCGCCCGGCCTACGAGAAGCGACTGGAGATCCGCACCGAGGCGAACGAGGGGTTTGTCATCGCCACCGTGCGCGATAACGGCGCGGGCATCCCGCCGGAGGCGCAGGAGCACATCTTCGAGCCGTTCTTCACCACCAAGCCGGTGGGCGAGGGTACGGGCTTGGGACTATCCATCAGTTACGGCATCGTGCGCGATTTCGACGGAGATATTACATTTCAAAGCGACCTCAATAAAGGTACCACCTTTTCCATTCGCTTCCCCATCGCAACATTTGCGCCTCAATCCTAATAAAGTTTCCTGATTCGCAGCAACTTTTCGCAGCAACTATCGGAAGGAGAATCATCATGCCTGAGAAGATATTAGTGATAGATGACGACCCTCGGGTATTGAGTACGTTCACGCGCCATTTGCGATTGCAAGGCCACACAGTCTTCACCGCGATGCAGGGCGAAGAAGCCCTCGCCGTCTATCATCGCGAACACCCCAGCATCATCTTCGCCGATGTGCGCATTCCACCGCCCAATGGGATCGAGGTGCTCAAAACCATTCGTCGAGAATCCCCCGACGCCGAGGTCATTTTAATCACCGGTCACGGAGATATGGAGTTAGCCATCGCGGCGCTCCGCGAGGGCGCCTCGGATTTCATCCCCAAACCCATCGCCCCGGACGTCCTGACCAACGCCCTCCGCCATGCTTGCGGGCGCCTATCTCTGAAACGCGAGTTGGCCGAGGCGCAAGAGAAATTAGCCGCCTACGCCAACAATCTAGAAGCGCGGGTGGACGAACGTACCCGCGAGCTGACAGCAGCCAACAAAAAGCTCCGCGAACTAGACCGCGTCAAGACCCGCTTTATCGCGGACATCTCTCACGAACTCCGCACGCCGCTGACCACCATCAATTTGCTGGTGAAGTTATTAAAAGAGGGGCATCCAGATAAACACACGACCTATCTCTGCAACCTCGGCCACCAAACCGACCAACTCATTCAAATCGTGACCGATATTCTCAAATATGCCAAATTAGAATTAGACCGCGATACTCTAGTTCTCCAGCCAGTCAATTTGGACTTAATCACCCATATGGTACTTCATAAAAATCTAGAGAGGATCGAAGCCAAGGAACTGACTCTAGCTTATGAGCCGGATGAAGGGCTACCTGGCGTCTTAGGAGATGCGGAATATCTGAGGTTGGGCATCACGGTGATGTTAGAAAACGCCATCAATTACACAAAAGAGGGCCACATCTGGATTCGCACCCGTCACGATACAGAGAAGGGGCGCGCCTATCTTGAGATCGAAGACACGGGCCGGGGCATCGCGCCGGAGGATATGCCCCATATCTTCGACCGTTTCTATCGCGGCCAGAACGTCGGCTCCTTTAACATCCCCGGCACCGGCTTGGGCCTCACCCTGCTGAAGGAGATCGTCGACCTGCATCAGGGCGAGATCGAGGTAGAAAGCGAATTGGAGCGCGGGACGACCTTCCGCATCAGCCTCCCCTTGGAAACGTGTGGTGACCCGATGGCGTAGCATATCCGAGACAGTTTTCCAAACGACAACAGCCCGCCGCCGAGTAAATCAGCAGCGGGCTGTTGTTGATGTCAGGAACAATCATTTGTTTGTAGTAAGGCCCGCAATGAAATGGAGCGCCGTAGTAACCGCGAAGACGCCACCCCGCTATCGCTCCGAGGCTCACTACCAACGAAGCTAGTACACTTCCGGCACGAAGGTCTGATAATCCATCGGCGGGCGCACGTAAGCGATGTCTTGTTGGCGCGAGGGAAGCTCGATAGTTCCCGGCGTCAGATCCTCGTACTCAATCTGATTCAACAGGTGATGAATGCAGTTGAGGCGCGCCTTCTTCTTGTCATCGGCATTGACCACGTACCAGGGACATTGCTTGGTGTCGGTGTGCGCGAACATCCGATCCTTCGCCTTGGAATACTCCACCCAGCGCTTACGGGATTCCAGATCCATCGGGCTGAGCTTCCAGCGCTTGGTCGGATCATCGATGCGACCCTGGAAGCGCTTCTCCTGCTCCTCATCGCTGACGGAGAACCAGTACTTGATGAGGATAATCCCCGACCGCTGGAGCATCCGCTCGAACTCCGGGCAGGAACGCAAAAATTCCTGGTACTCCTCATCGGTGCAGAAGCCCATCACGCGCTCCACGCCGGCGCGATTGTACCAACTGCGGTCGAAGAGCACCATTTCCCCCGCGGCGGGCAGCCGATCCGCATACCGCTGAAAGTACCACTGCGTTTTCTCGCGATCCGAGGGCGTGCCTAACGCCTCCACACGGCAGATGCGGGGATTCAGCCGCTCGGTGATCCGCTTGATGACGCCCCCTTTTCCGGCGGCGTCGCGTCCTTCGAAGAGCACAACAACCTTCAGCCCCTTCTCCTTGACCCAATACTGGAGCTTGACCAGCTCCTCCTGAAGCCGGCGCAACTCAGCTTCGTAGAACTTCTTCTTGAGACGTCCATTCTTCTTATACCGATCGGGGTACTGCTCATGAAGATTCGAAATCTCTACTTGCAACATCATTGTCTCCTTGAACTAAGTTTGAGGATTAAACTGGAGATGACCAGCAAAAAAAGCGATACTTCATTATATATGGAATTTTTCAGGTGACAATAAATACTATTCCCGCGCTATCATCTAAAATGTCCCTGATAATTCCTCCGGCGTAGGGCGGATGATGACTTATCCGCCCTACTTGCCCCAATAGCCGCCTCGGCGCTATGCCTCACACCCAAAATCTTCCTCTGGGTGCATCGCCAAGAAAACCTTCTCCGCCGAGAGCGGCATATGATCGAAGCGGACGCCGAGCGCGTTGTAGAGCGCGTTGGCGATGGCCGGCGCGGTCTGCACCATCACGTGCTCGCCGACGCCGCGCGCGCCCCACGGGCCATCCTCCAGCGGGGTCTCGACGATGTCGCCGTGGATCTCTTGGGGCGCATCCACGGAGGTCGCGATCTTGTAATCGACCAGGTTACGATTGATCAGCCTGCCATTCTCATCAAAGCGCATCCCCTCAAAGGCGGAACTCATCCCGTGGACGGCCCCACCCTCGATCTGGGTCAGCACCAGGTCGGGATTGATGGCCTTGCCGACGTCATAGGCGCTGGCGATCTTGAGAATCTCGATCTGGCCGGTCTCGACGTCCACCTCCAGATCGACCGCCTGCGCGCCGACGGTGTAATGCGCCACCGAGCGCGTGCCCTGGCCGGTCTCCGGATCCAGGCCGGTGATGTACGTGGGCATAAATTTGCCCGTCCCGACGATTGGCCCGCCCTGCCAGCCCTCGTAATTCTCGTTGGGCAGGCCGTAGACGACCATCTTCTCCAGCGATTGCTCGCGCTCCGACTTGTAGGAGATGACCTTGCCGTCCTTGATGTCGAGATCGTCCGGGGTCTCGTCCCAATACTCGGCGACGATGTCCAAGATCTTCTGGCGGGCCTCGGTCGCGGCGGCCTTGACGGAGTTGCCCATCGCCCAGGTGATGCGGCTGGCGACGGTCTGCCACTCGTAGGGGCTGTACTTAGTGTCGACAGGATTGGCAGAAACGCGCACCCATTCGTAGGGGATGCCCAACACCTCCGCCGCCACCTGCGCCGCGACGGTGAACGCCCCCTGGCCCAGCTCCTGCGCGCCGACGTAGACGTTGACCGTCGCGTCCTCATTGAAGCGCACGATGGCCGAGCTGCCCGGATTCGGCGGGATGGCGGGCGCCTTCCACATAATGGCCAGCCCCTTACCACGCTTCTTGTGCGGCGCCGAGGGCTTGCCCTTGAGATCCCAATGGATCGCCTGGGTGGCCTTATCGATGCAGGCCACCAAATCGATCTGGGGCATATCCATACCGGTGAGAATCTCCTGCCCGGTCTTGACGCAGTTGCGACGCCGGAACTCCGCCGGATCCATCCCGATCTCTTCGGCCAGGCGATCCATAATCTGCTCGATGCCCCAGTGAATTTCGGGCATGCCAAAGCCGCGCATCGCGCTGCCGATGGGGGTGTTGGTGTAGACGCAGTGCGAATCGCCCTTGATGTTGGGGATGTAATAGGGGCCGGTGCAGGAATAGCCGGCCGCGCGGGCAATGTTCACGCCGTACTCGTTGGAAGAGCCGCCGCCGAAGTAGTACTCGGTCTCCATCGCGACTAAATTGCCATCCGCGTCACAGCCGATTTTGGTGTGTGCGTAGAGGCTCTGGCGGACGTTGGTGCCCACGAACTCCTCCTCGCGGGTGAAGCGCACTTTGACGGGATGACCGCGAACGGCGCGCGCCATCGCCACGACATTGGCCTCCATCGAGACGCCGGCCTTGCCGCCGAAGCCGCCGCCCACGTAGGGCGAGATCACGCGCAGGTTGCCGTGGGAGATGCCCAGGCTCTGCGCGATGAGGTCGCGTTGCGCGAACGGAGATTGCGACGGCGACCAGAGCGTCACTTCACCGGAGGGGTCCCAGCGCGCGACGGCGACGTGGGTCTCCAGCGGCACGTGCTGGATCTGCGGCAGACGGAAGGTCTTCTCGACGATGGCCGCGCACTGCTCCCAGACCTCATCGGCCACGCCCTCCTCCGAGACGTTACCCTTGCGCAGTTTGAAATGCTCGGAGATGTTCGTCCCCGGCTCCGGGAAGATAAAGGGGACGACTTCGTACTCGCCCAAATCGGGATGGATCACGGGCGCGTCCGGCTGCGCCGCCTCGTAGGGATCGAAGACCGGGGTCAATGGCTCATACTCGACCTCGACCAGGTGCGCGGCCTTCTCCGCCGTCTCCTGGTCGATGGCGACCACGCCGGCCACCGGCTCGCCCACAAAACGCACGCGATCCTTGGCGAAGATCAGGCGATCCTTGAGATAGAGGCCAATCGGCTTAGGCGTATCCTCGCCGGTGACGACCGCCTTCACGCCGGGCATCGCCAGCGCCTGGCTCACATCGATGCTCTTAATTCGAGCGTGGGCGTAAGGGCTGCGGACCAACTTCCCATAGTACAGGCCCGGCCCAAACGCCATATCATCCACATATTTCGCCGCGCCGGTCACCTTTTCGTAGGCGTCCACGCGCGGAACGCTTTTTCCGACAGGATGGTTAGTAGGTTGGTTCATAGTGTGCTCCTTTTGGATACTGGTTGCTGGTTACTGGTTGCTAGATACTGGATGCTGGTCAGCGGTAAGGTTCGCGATGATTTTTGATCACGCTTTGGAGAAATCGGTTGAGCTTCTTGCCGAGGATGTCGTACTGACCAGAGAGATGCGTATACACATCCTGATCCAACGACGTGGTCTGGTAGAGCATATCAAGATGAACGCGCGTCTCATCGCACGAGGCCAAAGCATAGACGAGGAAGCGAATATAGTCTTTCTTGTAGCGTCGCCGTCCAAAACCCTCCGCTATATTGGCCGGAATAGACTTTGCCGAGCGCCGAATTTGACTTCCTAATTCATACATCTCATGCTTGGGTAATTTTTTAGACAGATGGTCAATTTCCACTGCCAACCGAAAGGACAATTGATAAATCTCCAAATCGCGATAGCTCTGAATCGGCATCCTCAAACCTCACGAACCAGCTTCAAGCAACAAGCTTCTAGTAACGAACTTCAAGTAACCAGCTTCCAGTAACAAGTCTATCTATTGTGTTAGGCTTCTTGCTTCGCTACATCCTGGATAGCATCCACAATCCGAACGTAGCCGGTACAACGGCACAGATTGCCGACGAGCGCGTGTCTAATTTCTTTCTCTGAGGGATGCGGGTTGCGGTCCAGCAGCCCTTTGGCCGACATGAGCATTCCCGGCGTGCAGAAGCCGCACTGCACGGCGTTGTGCTCGATGAAGGCGCTCTGCAAGGGATGCAGATCGCCATCCGCGCTGAGGCCCTCGACGGTCAAAATCTCCGCGCCATCCGCCTCCGGGGCCAACACCATGCAGGAATTGACCGGCTCGCCATTCATCAACACGGTGCACGCCCCACACTCCCCGGCCTCACACCCGACTTTGGGGCTGGTGATGCCCAACTGCTCGCGCAGCACCTGCAACAGGGTGTGATAGGATTTGACCGCTAAGGTGTAGGGATCACCGTTGACCACTAATGTGATTTCATGTAGCATATATGTCTCCTCGTATAAAATCCTTCGACAGGTTCTTCAAGTGCCCATAGATGCGGGCCGGATGGGTCATCCGGCCAGTCGGAATGGCATTCCAACCTACTGTCGGAATGCGATTTCGACCTACTGTCGGAATGCCATTTCGACCTACTGTCGGAATGCTATTCCGACCTACACTGCTACGCTAATTTTTCCACGACGTTCTGGATGGCGCGGCGGGTGATGTTGACAATCATCGCGCGCCGATACTCGGCGCCGGAGCGCACATCTTCGATGGGACTACACACATCAGAGGCCGAGCGCGCCGCCGTCTCGATGGCGTCCGCGTCGAAGCTTGCGTTGAGAATCTTCTCCGCATCCGGGGCGCGGACGGGCGTGGGCGCGACGGCGCCCAGCGCGATGCGCCAGCGATAGGCGCCGTTGTGGGGCATGGCCAGCGCCGCCACGCCAACGATGGAGAGGTCACCGGCCTTGCGCCGGCTCAGCTTCTCGTAGACGCCGACGGCGCCGTCCGGCGGTTGGGGGATCACCAGCGCGACGACGAACTCGCCTGGACTCAACACATTGCGCTTCGGCCCGATAAAAAAGTTGCCCACGGGCACACAGCGCTCGCCCCTCGGCCCGGCAATCAGCACATCCGCCTCCAACGTCAACAACGCGGGCGCGGTATCGGCCGCCGGCGACGACGTACAGAGATTTCCGCCGATGGTGGCGCGGTTCCGCACCTGTTCATTGCCCATCGAGGCCGCGCCCTGCGCCAGGATATCCCAGTGGGATTTGACCAGGTCAGAGCGGACGATCTCATTCATCCGCGCCGCCGCGCCGACGTAGAGGCATCCCCTGGGGCCACAACCACAGCATGGCTCCAGACACTCGCTCTTGATATCGCGCAGACCGGGCAATCCTTTGATATCGACGACCGCATCAAGCGCGCACAGATCCTCGCGGATGTTGGGGAGCAGATCGGTCGCGCCGGCCAGCGGGAAGACCATTTTATCCCGCATGCCGAGCAACTCAATCGCGCCCTCGATGGTCTGGGGTTTATAGTAATCGAATGTTCGCATAAGATACTCCTTGAAGGACTTACAAATGGCAAATAGAGAACACGCTCGCAGCTTCCCGGAAGGCAGACTATCCGGTCTCCGTATCCCCTATATCAGAAGATCTATTTTCGTAACCGTTTTAGTCTAGGTGCAACGCACTTTTCGGCTTAACACCAGGCATATACAGCATCAGAAGTAACATTATTTAAGTCCAAGTGCGTTGCACCTTGATCTACTCATAAAACTAAACTGATACCTATTTTCTTGGAGCGCCTAATCCAAGGTGCTGCGCTCGGCGACGCCAAACAGGGACGGAGGGACGAAAATGAAGATGAGGTTAAATAAGATACCGACGATGGCGGAGAAGACGATGGCCGGGATGCCGTTGGGGAAAATGACGGGAATGTAGAAGGGGAAGAGGCCATCGGGCAACGCCATCGCGCCGCCGATGCCCAGGATCAAGATCACCGCGCCGATGGCGAGGTTTTTGGGATCGAAGAGATTGACTTTCTCACTCTGGATCAACGCCACGCCCTGCTTGCCGATGACGCCAAAGAGGTAGATCGCCAGGCCACCGGTGACGGCCACGGGAATGGTGCCCACCAACCCGGCCAGTTTACCGACAAAGCCCAGGGCGATGGAGATAGCGCCCGCCGCCATCATCACCACCGAGGAGTAGTTGCGCGTGATGGCCATCACGGCGATGTTCTCCCCGTAATTCGTGCCGGAACAACCGCCCAGAATGCCGTTCACGATATCCGCCGAACCATCAGCGATGAGATTCAGGCCCACGAGATTTTTAATGCCCAGCGGCGTGCGCCCCAGGTCCTTTGCCAACTGATCGACATAGAGATCAATCTGGTAGAGGTGCGCGACGGACTCTGGAATCGTCGCGATGGCGATCAACGCCACACTCGTCGCCACGGACCAGGCGCGGGGATCGGTGAAGGCCGGGAAGGTGATGTTAGGCACCCGTATCCACTGGGCCTCCGTGAAGGTCGTGAAATCCACAATCCCTAACATCATCGCAACGATGTAACCGAAGATCGCGCCCCACAGGATGGGCAACATGCCCCACAATCCCTTGCCCTGCAAGTAGACGGAGAAGAGCACGGTCGCGATCAGGGTGACGAAGGCCACGAGCCAGTTGGCGGCGGCCATATCCAGCGCCGCGCCGGCCAGCGCGACGCCGATGACGATGGCTAAGCTGCTGGTGACGATGGGCGGCAACACAATGTCCAGCCGCTCCTTACCGATGTACTGAATCAAATAGCCGACGCCAATCTGCAAAATCGCCGTCGCGACGATCCCCACCTGCGCTAAACGCACGCCTTCGGGACAATAGGTCGCGGCGGATTCAAAGCAGGCTTTGTCGTAGAGCGCCATCACCGTGATAATGACCGTGATGTAGCTAAACGAGGAGCCGTAGTACATAGGGATCTTCCGCCGGGTGATCAACAGCGCCACAATCGTACCCAGGCCGGAGGCCAACAACGTCACGCCCACATCGAACTTGGTCAGAATGGCGACGAGCACCGTCGCCGGGAACATCGTCAGCACTTGCTGAAAACCCAGACTCAACGTCGCGCCCCACGAGGGAATATCCTGGGGCATATAGCCGCGCACTTCACTGGGAGGCGCCGCTACGGTCTTAACTTCCTTGTTAGCCATGATTATTCTCCTTAGATTAAAAATTTAGAGATTAAAGACTCACAATGGTTACATCAGTTTAAAACTAACACACTCACTAAAATCAGATAAATCAACAGCAAATAAACGAAATACCACCTCCTAGCCTAAGATATTGAAAGATATTAAGATACAGCCTTGCGAAGAACAGCGCCCTTCGCAAGGCTGCTTAACCCCACATCTAAACAGGCGTGAACTTCAGGCCATAAACCGGTTGCTCGTATCGATAACGGACCGGCTCCCAACTGGCTTCCAGCTTCATCCCAGTCTTGATCTCGTCCAGGGAATCCGCCTTGATCTGCCCCATCGCTTTGACGCCGTTTTTGAACTCCGCGACGGCAAAGATCAGGAAGCGCTCATCGAAGCCCCACGGCAGATTAAAGATCTGCGTGTAAGCCAGCAGCTTGGCCTGACCTTCCGGCTCGATCTCCTCAAACTCGCGGTGCTGGCAACTCAGGCAGCGCGAATGCTTGGGATAGTGGACGCGCCCGCACTTCTTGCACTTATAGGCTGTAATTTGGATGTCGCTCATTTTTCGCCCCTCCTCAGCACAAAGGACAACACGTTGTTCCCAAAGCCGCCAAAATTGACGCTCAAACCGTACTTGGCATTTTTGACCTGGCGCTCCTTGGGCAATTCGTGCCGCAGTTGCCACGTCAGTTCCACAACCTGGGCCACGCCGGTCGCGCCGACGGGATGTCCGCGCGCCTTCAGGCCGCCAGAAACGTTGATGGGGATCTGGCCGCCCAGCTTGGTCTTGCCGGCCAAGGCCGCCTTCCCGCCCTCGCCTTTCTTGAAGAAGCCGACATGCTCGCTTTCGGCAATCTCCAAGATGGTGAAGGCATCATGCAACTCGGCCACATCGATATCGCCGGGCTTAACTTTCGCCATCTCCAAGGCCTGCTTGGCCGCCAACGTCACGGATTTGAGATCTGTGGGATCTTCGCGCTCTTGGAGCGTGTGGGTATCCGTCGCCTGACCGAAGCCGGCGACCAGCACCGGCGTCTTTTGGGTGAGCTTCTGGGCCATCTCCAGCGAGCAGAGGATCACGGCGGCGGCGCCATCGCTGACCGGGCAGCAGTCGTAGAGGTGCAAGGGATCGGCCACCGGGGGATTGTTCACCACCGCGTGTGGACTCTCCAGAATGCCCTCTTTGCTCAACGGCATCTGCACGTGCGCGTAGGGATTGAGAATCCCCATCTCTTGGTTCTTCATCGCGACAGCGACCAACATCTCGCGCGTGAGGCCGTACCTTTCCATATAGAGCCGCGTGAACATCCCGGCCATCCCCGGCAAGGTGATGCCATAGGGATATTCGACTTCGGGATGGGTCAACGTGGAGACGAAATCCGTCGCCTCCCAACCGGTGACATCGCGCATCTTCTCGCCGCCGGCCACCAACACCAGATCGTAGTACCCGGAGGCCACCGCCAGGACGCCATTCTTCACCGCCGAGGCGCCGGACGCCGGCCCATTTTCGACCGTATCCGCCGCTGCCGGCAACAAGCTCAAACGATCCACCAAAGCGCTGGCCACAGCCGTCTGGTGCTGCAAGATGCCGCCGCCCATATTGGCGACGTACACCGCATCCACGCCCTTATCCTCTAAGCCCGCGTCATCCAGTGCGTTGAGCGAGGCATAGGCTAACATATCGACCAATGTATCTCTGTCCCGGCGTCCAAAGGGAATCATCCCCACGCCGACGATTGCAACGTCTCTCATGGCCTACCTCCCCTTGACTCCGGCAATCTTCTCACGAATCAACTTCTCGTCCGCGACCACAATCTCTTTCTTAGCCTCCGCCAACAGATCCTCTGGCACGGGACGATCTCCAACGACCAAACGCGGCTTGCTATCGAAGTACATCTTCCGCGTCAGACGATAGGCCGGCGCGCCGCCCAACTCGTGCGGAATCGCCGTCGGCTCCAGGCCGTACTCAATCATCCACCGGCGGAACCCGATGGGGCTTTCGGCCACGATCAAGACCTCGTCCTGGTTCAAGTACTCGATGTGATGCTCCATCTTCGCCGCGAAGAGATGCGCGCCAATGCGCAATCCCCGGTCAATCGCCAGCGTATGCAAGCTCATGCCGGTTTTCTCGCTGTACATTCGGCTGTTCACCATCCCGGCCATCACGCCCTCGATCTGCCCCACCAGGCAGAACTCGTTCTGCACGCGATGATATTGCCACGCCAGCAACTCCGCGTAGATGCGCGCGCCCACCACGTTGTAATAATCCTTGTCGATGAACAACGTGGGATGCACCGCCTCCAGCAACGTCGGCACATCATCCCGCGTCGCCTCGCGAACGACCAACTTCTGGCCATTCGCCAAGGTGATCACCTTGGGAGGATACGGCGGCTGGGGGAACTCCGGCGGGCGGAGTACCTGTTCCAATTCCATATTAACTGCCATACATGTCTCCTTATATCACCTATGAATATCACCTATGATTAGCTATGATCAGCTAAAATCTATTCCCGCGCCTTGACCTGCGCGTTCAAGTTCTCGACGTGGGTGGGATCGTAGGCGTCGCCGAACTTGGTCTTGGGCATCTCGGCCTTCTTGGCCATCAGTTCCTCGTACTCATCGTCGTCCAAGAACGCGACGCAGCGCCCGATGCTCGACTCGCCATCCACGAAGCGCCAGGGGAAGAAGCCAATCTGCACGCGGCGATTGAGCAGCAAGTCCATATCCCCGCCCAGGCACTCGGCGTGGATGATGCCTTCGGGGAACATCTCGATGTGCATCAACTGGTATTTGGAGTCATCGAAGATATCCGCCAGCCCACCGCCGTATTTTTTCTGGAAGTGCGCCTCCGCCTCTTTGGCCTGACGCGGCATCCAATCGCGGATGATGGTGTTCATCGGATGATCCGCGCTGCCGCAGTCCACGCCGATCCAGCGCAGTTTCTTCCCCTTGGCCCACAGCGCGAACTCGCGGTCGGGGCCGGGATGCTGCACCATATAGCGCACCTCATTGGCCGTGGGCATGTCCCATCCAAAGTGATGGAAGCCGGTGTGGATGATGAGGATGTCGCCCTCTTTGACCTCCACCTTGTCCTCGATCATCTCCGGGGTGTAGATGTCATAATCGGCCACCACATCCGAGAGATCGACGATCGCGGCGTCATGGACTAAGAAGTCCATATCCAGCTCGGCGATGTCCTTCCCGGCGGTAAAGAAGTGAATCTCGCCATCTAAGTGCGTGCCCAGGTGATTCGAGTGGGTCAACAGTTGCCCATTCGCGCCGTTGGGGGCCAGGCGCTTGAAGTACTTCACCTGCAGCGGCTCGTAGGTCGGCCACGGGGGCGTCGCGATGCCCAAAGGGATCGTTAAATCTAACAACTTCATCTAAAACCTCCTCTATCGAATATGTGAATGTGTGAGTATGGACAATAAAAGTAAATCAAGCTGCAAAATAGCGAATCGGCGA
>JBKHCQ010000015.1:0-22201 GCA_046541755.1 Anaerolineales bacterium
TTTTTATAGTGCAGGAAGTGCCATTCCGGGAATGTAAGGATTAAAATTCAGCCTTCAACTCGTCCAAATGGACGTGAGCGGTAAAACGCGCACCAAGATGGGGAATTTCTCCGTCGAAAGATCTAAAAAATCTGTGCGATCCGTGAAAATCCGTGAGCTGTTTTCAAAAAGTGTCCGGTAGCTAGATCGCAATCCATTTTCCGGGTTTGGGTTTGCGTCTAAGCCATGATTTAACTATAATTAAATAAAGGGGCAATCTAGCGATTAGGAGTGAACTATTATGCAGGATTCTGAGAAGTCCAAGGAAGAACTCATCGAAGAGATCAATGCCCTGCGCAAGCGCGTTTCTAATTTAGAAGCGCGTTATCAATCAGGGAATGAGATTCTGAGCGTGATGACCCATGTCATGACCTTTGATATTCAAAACTCGTTGGGATTGATCGGCAGTTTTTCCGACGTGCTCGAACAGATCTACACAGTGCTCTCCGACGAGGAGCGCAGCCGCTATCTGCACCTGATCGCGCAACGCGCCTACAAGGCCAACTACATCGTGGACGCGCTATTGCTGTTACACGCGCTGCAATCCCAACGGCAGGTGACGACAGAGCGATTGGATATGGTCGGCGTCGTAGATGAGGTGCAAGAGCGTCTCACGCGCCTGATCGAGAAACATCAGGCCAAGATCATCGCGCCAGAGATCTGGCCCATCGCGTTGGGGAATGCCGCAATGATCGCGGAGGTCTGGTACATCTACCTGCGGAATTTGATCCTTCAAGCCGAGCATTCTCCTCGCATCGAGTTGGGATTTGGCCATTCAACTGCGCCGCAAACGCCGGCGGAAGCGAGGCCAGAGCAACCAGAGAGTATGATCCGCTTCTGGGCTTGTGATCGCCACAACCCCCTCACGCTCAGCAAACAACGCGAGATGTTCGAGAAATATGATCGTCTTGAACTTATCATCATCCGTCATATTATGGAAAAGCTCAACGGCGCTATTGAGACCGACAAGGTACTCTCGTTCCTCTTACCCAGGGCCGAGATCGAAGAAGAAGAAAAAGAAGTCCAAAGGGGAAGCCAAACGTGAATCACTCATCACTCCTGCGATTGCTCAGCGTGTTATTTGGAGGGTTGTTAATCCTCGGGTTTGTGCTGGGCAGCGTGGGGCTGAGCCAATTAGATCCTGGTCTGGTGGTGCACCGCCCGACGCGCCGCTTCCAAATTCCGACGCCGACCCTGTACCCGACGCTGGCGCCGGTCACCCCACGCCCGTCACCCACGCCGGGCACACCGTCGCCAGACGCTACTCCCGCCCCCCCCACGGAGGAGTTATGCCCTCCGCCAGAGGGATGGCAGCCTTACGAAGTCCGCGCCGGGGATTCGATTTACACGCTGGCCTGGACGGCCCAGATTACGGCCAATCGCCTCGCGCAGGCCAATTGCTTGACCGCGATGGTATTGCAGCCGGGAGATATTATCTATTTGCCGCCGATTGCGTTCGCCCCACCCACGGTGGAGCCTGAGCCGTGCGGGCCGCCGTCCCATTGGCGGATTGCCTATGTCCAGCCCGGCGACACGCTCTACAGCCTCTCCGTGCGCTATGGTACAACGGTTGAAGCGATCCGCCGGGCCAATTGTATGCCCCCCGGCGATACGCTCTACGCCGGACAGGCGCTCTACCTCCCGCCGGAGATTGTCGTGCAGCCCACGCATACGCCCACCTGGACACCGTCACCTACACCTTCTCTCACGCCATCTCTCACGCCTTCAGCGACGCCGACGACGGCGCCGCCTACCTCCACGCCAACGCCCACATCCCCCCCTGTGACGCCGACATTGACGTCCACGCCCACATCTACCGCAACGGTCACGCCCCCGATCACCGTCACGGCGACGCCCACCGCGACGACGCTGACCCCCACATCGACGCCAGAGGCGCCGACGCAGACACCCTCGCCCACACCGACCGGCACGCTCTCTCTCACGCCGACGCCCACGCTCGGCGCCCCAACGCCAACGCCTTCGCCCACGGTTCCTCCCGCGACGCCGACTCTCACGCCGACACCGACCGCCACGACATCTCCCGCATCCCCCACGCCAACCGCCACGACGTCGACCGCCTCGCCCACGCCGACGCCTTCGCCATCCCCCACGCCCTGAATCTGACCGATGAGAAAGTCCACGCGCTGGATAATCCCGGGACGCCTGCTGTTCCTATTGCTGACAGCGTGTCAATCGGCGACCGGGGCGTCGCTTCTGGAGAGTCCCACTGCAACTACGATGGCGACCCCAACGCTCCCCGCGTCCGCGACACCGACGGCAACCTCCACCGTGACGCCTTCTCCGACCCCCACAGCCACCGCGACCCCGACCTCCACCCCGACACCAACGCCCACGAGTACGGCGACGCCCATCCCCACAGCCACGCCTGAGCCGACCGCAACAGCGACCGAGATCCCTACAACTATATCTACAGCTACTCCTACCTCGGCCCTACCTTCCCCTACGATGACATCAACGCCAGCCGCTACCGCAACGGCTACGGCGCTGCCCCCATCCGGCTTGATCATGCCGCAGATGCCGGGAGCACACGGCCATCCCACGTTGGCGGATTTTTGGGCCGGGCGCGCGACTTTCGTCGTCGATGTAGTCGATACCGGCCTGCCGATGGGTGAATCGGATACTCTCGTGATGGGCAACGGCGAATTGTGGGCCTACGTCCATGCAAGCGCCCACTCCGCCAATGTGGTGGATCAATGCGGCGCTCCGGCACCGTTTCCCGGCTGCGTCGTCCTCTACCGCAGCTATGATGGCGGCCGCTCCTTCCAGCTCGATTCCCCACCCCAATGCCTACTCCGGTGCGCAGCGTGTCCCTGCGAGTCAGAGCGCGATCATATCGATCAGCAACAATATCCCCGGCTGGCTTATAATGGCGCGCAGCTCTTTATGGTGTACGAATATCGCGGGCGGGCGCGATTGCGCCGCTCGCTCGATGGCCTCATCTGGACGCCGATGGAGAAGGTCGCCGATAGCGGCATCTGGAAGCTGTGGCTGCGCGGATGTCGCCCGGAGGAGCGCATCGGGGAGCATCCCTTTGTGCCGTATGATTACGAATGTCTGGCGGGCGGGCCGCCGGGCATCTACGTGGCGGGCGGGCGCGTCTACGTTTTCGTAGGGCTGGGGCAGAATCCCGGCGCGATGGGCTGCTATGTCGGATCGGCGACGCAGCCGGCGGAGACCTTTCAACGCTGCGCGCACAACCCCCTTTTTGTGGGCGCAAACACCTATGGCCCAGAGATGGTCAAGGATCACACGGCCAACCCCCACTTTGATTTTCGGACCATCAGCTCCGCCGAGGTACAGAAAATCGGCGACCGGTATTACATGCTCTACGAGGGCGTGCGCGGCCCCGGCCCTAACGAGCCGGGCGACACGCAATTTGGGCTAGGTCTAGCGCGGAGTGTGGAAGCGCGCATCGATGGGCCGTGGGAGAAATATCCGTACAATCCTGTGTTGGTCGATCTACCGGGCAACATCGGATTGGGGCACGCTGATGTGGTGGTCATCGGGGGGCAGACGATCCTGTACACGTCGTTGGATGGCGCTCGGCGCAGCCGGTTGGCGCTCCAATGGCAATAAAATCCCCGTCCGACTCCACAGAGTTAATTTAGCGATAATTTAGCGATAATTTAGCGATCATTTAGCGAAAGGAAAACTAAGCAATGTGGAAAGAATTTAAAGAGTTTGCGATGCGCGGCAATGTGATCGATATGGCTGTAGGCATCATCTTAGGCGGGGCGTTCAACGCCATCATCCAATCGTTAGTCAACGACATCATTATGCCGCCGATTGGATTAGTTTTGGGGCGCGTGGACTTCACCAATCTGTACATCAACCTCTCCGGCGGGGTCTACGAGTCGTTGGCAAAAGCGCAGGAGGCCGGCGCGGCGACGATCAACTACGGCGTGTTCATCAACCACATCATCAGCTTCCTGATCGTCGCGTGGGTGATGTTTCTGTTGGTGACCCGCATCAATAAGATGAAACAGGAAGAGAAGGAGAAAGAGTCTGCCGCGCCGACGACGAAAGAATGTCCCCACTGCTTCACCCAGATTCCAATCCAGGCCACGCGCTGCCCGAATTGCACCTCGCAGCTAACGGAGGGGAGCTAATCGCAGGGGAAGCTCAACTTGCTCAAACAACGTCCGGCGAGAGGGCGGTCTCTTCTGATGGAGGCTCATCAGCGATGGTATTGAGGCGATAGCCAACGCCGCGCCGCGTCTCGATCTCGAGGGGAACGTCCAGTTGACGCAGCGCTTTGCGTATCCAATGGATATGAACACTCAGCGTGCGGGTGTCCTCCAGGTAGTCCGTGCCCCACACTTCCTGCATCAAGCGCGCGCGGGAGAGCGTCTGCTCCGGCGAGCGCAAAAACGCGGCCATTAACTTCAACTGTTTAGGCGTCAGCGCCACCTGTTGCGATTTCCAAATCAGCAGATACTCGCTCGGATCGAGACGCAACCCTTCCCACTCAATCGTCTTCCCCAAGTGACCAGGAAACAGACGCGCCAGCCGGCGAAGCAGTTGGCGCACGGAGACCTCGTGGCGGAGATAGCCGTTAGCAGAGGGCATCTCTTCAATGCGTGTCATCGGATCTAACAGCATAAAGAGCAAGATATCGGCGTCCTGCGCGCGAATGTCCTGGCAGAAGCGTTCGACGCTGAAGCGAATGGCCGGCACATCGATCAGGATCAGATCCGGCGCCGCTTCTTGGAAATGCCGCATCGCCTCCTTGCGCGTATCAGCCAGGATGACCTCATATTGCTGTTTGAGGCTCGGCAGCAATGCGCGCGCGGTCGTCCGATGCCGCTCCAGGAATAAAATAATGTATCGCTTCCGCGTTTTCTGCATTTAATAAAGGACTCCGGGGAGATGGATCAGTTCGGCAGTTATCGGTTAGGAGAAACGTCGGGGGCTACATCGCGTTACCGGGCAGCGTCGCGCTTGGAGAGGGCCTTTTTCCAGTAGAAACACAACATCACGCCGCCATACTCCCGCTGATCGAACAGCTCCAGATTCGCAAGCTCCAACGACTCGTATTCTAAGGGATCGATCTGAACGATGGCCCAGCCATCATCCTCTAGCCAGCCGGGCCGTTGATCGATCATTTCAAGGGTCTGATGCCACATCTCGCGATATTGGGGCGGCGCGATATAGATGTAATCAAAGGGCGTCGGTTCGCGCTGGAGGAATTTGAAGACATCCTCACAGACGACCTCCGCGCCGGATTCCAACTCCGTGACCTCCAAGTTGGCGCGGATGGCCCGCAGGGCGTTCGCTCCAATCTCCACAAAGACGGCTTTTCGGGCGCCGCGACTGAGTGCCTCGATGCCCACCTGTCCGGTCCCGGCGAAGAGATCCAAGAAGGCGCTGCCGACCAACGGCGCGCCCAGAATGCTGAAGAGGGCGGTCTTCGCGCGATCGGTTATCGGGCGGGTGCCCGGCCCGCGCACCGAGTACAGCCTGCGTCCTTTTGCTTGGCCGGCGATCACGCGCATTTAAGCTTCTCCTTCTTCGATATCTTCGATATCGGTCGCTGGTAATCTAGTCGCGATTGACGATTCGACGGGTATATCTCCCTCTTCGGATTCGGACGCGACAGCGGCCATCGCCACTTCAACATCCACACCTTCCCCTTCGTCCACGGTGGAAGATTCATCGGAAGATGCTGTGAGATCGGCCAACGTCGCCTGCATCCCCGCGGGCAACTTTAGCTTCGGCAACCTGGGGCGGCCGATGAAGCCCAAGATCGCGCCCCAGAGCACGCCCCACGCTCCCAGGGCCAGCAAGCCCACCACCTGGGCAATTAGCTGCTCACTGCCCCCGCCGGTGAAGATGCCCGCAACCCCCAACGGCGACTCGCCGCTGCCCGTGTGAGACGCGATCTGATTCCAGCCTTGCCCCCAGCGGCCGTCGGCGAAGAGCGCCACGGCTAACGTTCCCCACAAGCCGCCTACGAGGCCCAAGGTAACAGCGGCCGCCGTATCGCGCAGATGGAGATAGGTCTCCGCCGCGTAGAGCGCCAGTGGCGATAAGATCCCCGCCAGCAGTCCGATGATCACGGCGGCCCACGGCGGGACGAACGGCGCGCCGGCCAGGATCGCGCCCCAGCCCGCGACGATACCGCGCGCGGACATCAGCGGCTCGATCTCGCCGGTAACCAGCCACGCATAGAGCTGTGAGGTCAGCACCGAACCGGCGGCGCCCAAGAGGATGTTGACGGCAGCGCGATGCCAATCCCAGGTAACGCCAAAGGTGTGGAAGGGTTGCGCCAGCGCCCATCCCATCCAGCCCAGGCCCGCGAGCAGCGCGCCCACGTTCGCCAGCAGGGGGAAGTAGGCAGGCGGCGGTTGTTGAGGCGGCGCGGGTTCCCGACGGCCCTGGAGCAGCAAAATGCCCAATCCGACCGTGGCCGGCAACCATAACATCAACGCGCTGCCGCCAAAATCCACGAAGCCGCGCCCTAGCTCCATCGTAGCGCCCAGATGGGCCAGCCAACCACTGCCCCACATCCAGCATGCCGCCATGGGAACGATCACCGTGCCGGAGAGCAGACCGGCGAGCGCCATCAGCCAGCGCCGCGCCTCCGAAAGCGCCAGCACGAGCACCAAGACGCCCGTGGCGATCAGGGGCAAGTAGGCCAGGAACAATTCCAGCGCCGTCGGCGTGATCTCATCGCCGGCGAGGAAGAATCCGGCCAGGCCAAACCAGCCCCAACCTTGGCCGGCCGGCGCGAAGAGGCGATCCAAACCTGCCAGTTCTACATTTTCCGGGTTGACCGCGTGCGCGCCGCCCATGTGCAATGCAAAGCCCACGGCCCAATATCCCAAAATCGCCAAGGCTAGGGTCAGCGCCGCCAACGGCGTGACGCGCCGCGCCTTTTGAGGCGGCAATCCGCCCCAAATCACCATCAATAATCCAAGAGGTAAAAAATACCCCCATAACCAAGTGGGTGGCATAAGGTTACTCCAATTTGTCATATAACATTAATTAAGGGGATGCCAGAAATTAAAACCTTCCCAAAACATCGATGTTTATTGTGAAGACGCAAAATCTTGCGTCTCTGGGAGGTTTATTTTTCTGTAAATGCCTAAGCTGTTACTATCTTACCAAAGGCTATCGAATTGACAATGTCTTTTATGGTCGGGTTTTTTGGATTTCGCCGGACAACTCCCCGGATAGCCCTAAAAGCAGCGCGGATTTGCATGTTTGTGGGGATCATAGACCTTTTTCGCGTCGTTACTGGGTTGCGGGTGGGGATAAGTATGATTGCACCCGGCAAATTCCTGAAGAACCTTATGGTCAAGCCAATAAAAAAGCGATCCATTGATTTAAATGGATAGGATGCTATAATACTGACAAGTTCTTAGTCTATAAGGAGTGAAATACAAATGTATCGGACAACTTGGTTACGAGCGGCCATGCTGTTGGTCGTTATTTTTATTGTGAGCGCATGTGGGCAGACGTCAGAGGCAGATCCGGTCCCCACGGCGACCGTCGCGAGTGAACCTGCGACCGCAGAGGAAGAAGCGACAGAAGAAGTCGAAACAGAATCTGAATTAGGCGAGGTTTCCCCACCGCAAAGCGTCGGGGTCTGCACCGAGCAGCCCTTGCCGGAATTAGAGGTGCGCCCGGTCGATGACACAGACTGGGTCAAAGGCGCCAGCGCCGAGGATGCCAAGCTGACCATCTACGAATATTCCGACTTTCAATGTCCGGGATGCGGCGCGTTGGTGCCCGTGCTGGAACAATTCCTAGATAATAATCCCGAAGCTCGGCTGGTCTATCGTCACTTCCCGCTGGATTTCTATGACAAGGCCTTCATCACCGCCGAGGCGGCTGAGGCGGCCGGCGCACAAGGCAAATTCTGGGAGATGCACGATATGATCTTCGAGCATAAGGCGGAATGGGAGCAGCTTTCGCAAGATGAGACTCGCGAAAAGATGGTCGAATACGCCGAGGCGTTAGAGCTAGATGTAGCGACGTTCGAGGAAGCGCTGGAAGAAGGTACCTATCGCGATAAAATCGAAGCCCAATACCAAGAGTCGCAAGCGTTGGGCCTGCCGGGCACGCCGAGCTTCATCTACAACGATACCCTCTACCCCTCCGACATCGGGCTTTCCTACGCCGGATTGCAGATGTTCAAAGACTTCTTGGATGAGCAAGAAGAGATGTTCTTCGATGCCGCGCCAGAGATGACCATCGACGAAGAGGCGTCCTATGAAGCGACGCTGAAGACCACAGCGGGCGACATCGTCATCAATCTGCTGCCCCAATCCGCACCCACCCACGTCAACAACTTCATCTTCCTCGCCCAACAGGATTGGTACAGGGGTTCAAATTTCTTCTTCGTGCAGGACGACTTCGTCGCCGTCACCGGCGATCCCAGCAACTCTAGCATCGGCTATCCGGGCTACTACTGCGATGGGGAGATGGAAAGCGGCAACTTCCCCGGCGCTGGATATGTAGGCATATTGGGCAATGGTCAATTCTTCATCAGCTTGGGCGAACAGGCCGCGCAGTTGAACGGCCAATTCGCGTTGATCGGCGAGGTCGTCGAGGGCATAGATGTGGCGCAGGATCTGACCCGCCTCGCGGTGGGCGATCCAGCTTCGCCCGACCCGGATGTCTTAGAGAGTGTGGACATCGTCAAGCAGTAGCAAGTTTGTAGGGTTTCTCCCAGGTCGAGCGGGGATCTGGCGATCCTCTTAGAGCGAGCATGGGAAAGCACTGAGAAATTTGGCGCGATCCACAGGCGCCTCTCTTCATAAGAGTTTAAGCGCAGCGGGCAAACATACAACGGGGGGTAGACCAATCTATCCCCCGTTATCTGTATCTGAAAAAGGAGCGTTATGAACGACACCCAACAGAAACATCGTACCGCGTGGGCCATCGTGGGCGGGATCGGCATCCTGGCAATTCTCATCGCGCTGCCCACGATGGGATTGGTCGTATGGCTCTCGTCCGGCGGGGGCGATCCCCTCACCGTGATGCTCACCGGCGTGGGATTGTTGAGCCTCGCCTTGGGCGTGGGGCTGACCTGGGCCGGCGTCTCCGGGTATCATGGCCTGCCTGCGCCAAAATTCTACTCGGTCGGCGGATTGGGCGTGCTGTTGCTGCTGACCGCTGGCGTGCTGGGCCTGGCGCTCCTGATCCCGCCCGCGCGACAGACCTCCGCGCTCTTCGCCCCGCTGCACCTGGGCATGATCGCCTTCCCCGCGCTCTTCCTGCTCCTGCTGATCACGTGGGCCGCCGGACGCGAGGCCGCGCTGACCCTGCGCCAGTTGATGGTGACGTTGACGGGCGGCGCGATGACGATCATCGTCGCCTTGCCGGTCGAGTTGATCGGATTTATGGTCAGCATGTTGGTCGTCATTATTATCGCGGACTTTGTCCCCGGCGGCGAGGCGGAACTCACGCGGCTGATGACGCTGCTCGAAGGTTGGGCCGAGGTCCCGCCGACAGACATGGATGAGGTGCTGAGCATCCTCACCTCGCCCCTCGTGATCTCGGTGCTGGGGCTGACGCTGGCCGTGGTGACGCCCCTGATCGAAGAGCTGGGCAAGACGCTGGTCTTGGGCGCGATGGGCGTCTTCGAGCGCGCGGGCCTGACACGCGCGTATCTATGGGGCGTCGCGTGCGGCATCGGCTTCGCGATTTTGGAAGGCATGACCAACGGCGTGTTGGGCCTGGGCGAGACCGGCGGCTGGCTCAGCGGCGTCGGATCGCGCGCGATGGCCACGGTGATGCACGCCATCACCAGCGGTCTCATCGGGCTGGGCTGGGGCATCACGTGGCGAAAACGGCGCAGCGGCTGGTGGGCGTTGCCGCTCACCTACGGCGGCGCCGTGATCATCCACGGGCTGTGGAACTTCAGCACGCTGCTCACCATCGGCGGCGCCGGCCTGGGCCTGGGATCGACGGCAGCAGTGGAGGGGATGATGCTTTCCGCCACCGGCATCTTAATCATTTTGGGACTGCTGCTCTTTGGCCTCCTCGCCTTAATCGGCCTGCCGCTCTGGTTGCGCAGATATGAGGCCGCCCATCCTGAAACGACAACGCCGCCGCAGGCCCAAGCGCCGCTAACCCAATCCGATGGATTCCCCACGTAAATCTCAACGACAGACGCGCCGCCGTTACATTTTCCTCGCGCTCTGCATCGCCCTAGGCCTGCTGGCTGCCGCCCCCCTCTGGGGCGAGGGCATCGTCAACACGCGCGGCGGCGGCGACAGTCCTTTTCTCCTCCAGCGCACAATAGATATGGCCGAAAGCCTGCGTCACGGCATTTTTCCCGCGCGCTGGATGGCCCACGCGGCCTACGAGCTGGGTTATCCGTTCTTCCATCATTACGCCGCGCTGCCCTACTACCTGAGTGGCGGTCTAACCGCGTTATGGATTTCGCCCCTCATAGCGATTCAGGCCACACAAACCTTGGGCTTCGTCTGCGCCGCGCTGGCGATGGCGCTGTGGGCCGAGCGCGTCTTTCATTCCCGCATCGCTACGCTGATCGCCGTGGCGGCCTACACCTTCGCGCCCTTCCACATGGTCAACGTCTACGTGCGCGGCGATTCCCTCTCCGAATTTTGGGCCTTCGTCTGGTATCCACTCATTCTCTGGGCGTTGGATCGTCTGGCCGAGCGGCCCACCTCGCGGCGTGCATTCGTCGCGGCGCTGACCTACGGCGCCCTGATCCTCACGCACAACGTCTCCGCGCTCATCTTCTCGCCCTTCGCCCTGCTCTACGCGCTGGTACAAGTGAGCATCTCGCATCGTTCTGCGATTCAAAACCCGCGCAAGCGCCTGCTCATCTTAATCACGCCGTTCGTACTGGGCGTGTTGCTTACCACGTGGTTTTGGCTTCCCGCCATCGCCGAGACGCGCTACGGGCAGATGGGCGAGGCGTTCACGGCGGATTATTTCCACTACAGCCGGCACTTTCGGAGCGCGGATTTGATCCAGAGCACCCTGAGCTTCGATTACAGCGTCGCGACTACCGTCGAGAACACCGGCCCTTTCGCGATGGGATGGGTGCAGGCAATGCTGGCGCTCTTAGGCGTGGTAAGCCTTACCATTCGCATCGTCCTGGAACGACGGCAAACGGCCCCCCGCCTGTACCTGCTCTTCGGGCTGGCGCTGGCCACCGCGATGATCACGCCGCTTTCGCGCCCGCTGTGGGCGCATCTGCCGCTGCTGGAGATGACCCAATTTCCGTGGCGCTTCCTCTCTGTGCAGGCGCTCTTCACCGCCATCGTGACGGGGAGCCTGGGCACGCGCGTGTCCGCCAAGACCGGCCTCTCATTTAAGAAGATCCCTCACCTTGTACTATGCGGCGGTCTGTGCGCTCTTACAATCGCCGCCGCGTTGGTTGGCCTGCGCTCCGACCGGCTGCGCATCGGCGCGGGGGACGTGACGTGGGAGAAGCTGCGCCTCTATGAAAGTTTCACCGGCAACATCGGCACGACCATCCGCCACGAATATCTGCCCGCCGACGTTGTGCCGCGCCCGTACATCTCGTCGGCGGTGGTGGATGGCATGGTGCACCCTATAGCGGATGGCGAAGTCGAGTTGGAGGCTACCTTGCTCAAGCGCACGCCCGTCCAGCAACGGTGGACCGTTATGTCGGACGGCGCCGCGCCGATCGCCTTCCCGCTCAACTGGTGGCCGGGATGGCGCGCCCGCGTGGATGGATCGCGCGTCGAGGCCTACGCGATGCCCGGCTCCGGGCGGCTCACCGTCGATCTGCCCGCCGGCGAGCACACGGTCACGCTGCATCTGGGCGCGACGCCGCTGCGCGCGGCGGCAAATCTCATCGCGCTACTGGCGTGGGTAGCCAGCGGCGTCTATTTGATGACCACATCGGGAACCCTGGCGAAGGTTAAGCAACAGCCTTGCAAACTAAAGCATTTCGCATTGTGCAGTGGGTCATGGCTATCGAGCGCCATAGGCAACCTTCGCCAGGGTAAAACTGAGACAATCAAATTTGCGCTGTGGGCGCTGGGGCTACTGGCGCTCTGCCTAATCCTCCCAGCGCTCTGGTCGCGCGAGCCGGCCGGCCGCGCGACCTTCTTCGACTTTCATCGGATGCCCTATCCGCACGCCGGGCCGGTGGATTTTGAGGTGATTCAATTGGAGGATCTGGATTACGCGCCCGCGACAGCCCAGCCGGGCGATACGATTATCATCTCCCCCACATGGTCGGCGCTGACGACGCCAGCGCTCACCGGCACGCTGCGCCTCGTCTCCCTTGCCGAGCCGCGCCACGGCATCGAATATGAACTCGCGCAGACCACATTCGAGCTTTCCGGCCCAGAGGCAATCCGCCTGGCGCTGCCGCCGGATCTCACGCGCGGTCTCTATCTGATCGAACTACGGCTCTTTGGCTCCGAAGGCGAGCTGTTCGGACGCACGGCGCAGGGGCGCGGGATGGGGCCGCTCTACGTGGGCGCTGTCCGCGCGCCCGCAGGCCCACCGCTGACGCCAGAGGACACAGCCGCGCCGCTGGCAGAGTTCCGCGATCTCACGCTGCACAATGTTGCCGAAATCCAGCCTGTGCCTACGGAACTTCACCTCAAGATGACGTGGGAAACGCCGGGGACGCCGCGCAATTGGAGCCTCTCGCTGCGCCTGCTCAACGCCGAGGGGCGTCAACTGGCCCAGTGGGATGGGCAACCGGGCTACGGCTACCTGCCGACGACGCTCTGGCGCGCCGACGAACTGATCACCGATCATCTCCAACTTACCCTGCCGGAGGGCTTGGCGCCCGGCGATTATGTGCTCCGCGTCATCGCCTACCTCCAAACAGCGGCGGGCGTCATAGAAAGTGGCGGCGAAGTTGATATTCCCATCACATTGTCGAACCCTACGCGGCGGGAGCAGGATACCTCGTGCTGCAAATGGGCCTACGCGCAATCCCTGCCCATCTGCGAGGCGGCCCACGTGGGGCTGATCAACGTCGAATTGCCCGACAAGGTCACCGAGGGCGAGGATGTCACCTTCCAAGCGACGTGGCAGGCCTTAGCGCGGCCCACGGCGGATGTGAGGGTGACCTGGACGCTGCTCGCGCCGGAGGGCGAAGCAATCGCGCGTGAGGAAAAGCCCCTCGCGCCGGGATCACATACCTCCGAGTGGCCGCCGCAGACCTGGGTGAAAGAACCCGTCCATCTGGATCTGCCCGCGACGCTGCCCGCTGGCGATTATTCATTGCAACTACAGCTCCACACAGAGCTATCAGCCACGCCGCTGGTCGCCTGCACGCTGCCTGGGGCGCTCACCATCGCGCCCCGGCCCCGCGCTTTCGCAGCGCCCGACCTCGCGTATGAGCAATCCATCGCGTTTGGCGATAAGATGCAGCTCTTGGGATATGATCTCGATCAGCAAGCGGACGTCATCAAGCTGACTGTGTGGTGGCAAGCGCAGCAATCCCCGGGGCGGGATTACAAGCGCTTTGTCCATCTCTTCGATCCCGCCACCGAGGAGATCGTCGCGCAGGATGATGCAATGCCGCGCGCGTGGGCCTATCCCACCAGCTTGTGGACGGCCAACGAGGTGATCAGTGAAACCATCTCCTTAGCCATCGCAGGGATCAGCGCCGGCGACTATCGATTGGCCGTCGGCTGGTACGATCCGGAGACCGCCACGCGCCTGCCCGCCATCGACAGCACCGGGCAACCGCTTCCCGCTGATCGAGCTATTTTGACCCCCGTCATTACATTGAAGCCATAAAGGATTCCACTGAAAAAAGCTAAAGGGGCTCGCAAAGTCGCCAAGATTTTTAAGGTTTGGCTTAATTTTATTCATCCCATCGCCGTCTCTCATCACGAAAATTAACCTTTACCTTATTTTTCCTTAGCGTCTTGGTGGCTTTGCGAAAGACTGTCAGAATTCAGAGGTTGTTTGTACAACCAGCGAGAGCTTGATTTAGAATCCCCTGCTTAACCTTCGCAAGGGTGACACCACAAGGCCGACTCTTTTGATAGAGTCGGCCTTGTGGATTTTACAGACGTCGTACGTCAGCGCAGGATAAACGTCCCGCAGCCAAAGTGGGTGTGATGGCCCACGTGCAGGATCGAGGCCAGTTCCAGATAGGGCAGCAATATTTCCGGGATCTGCGTGGTGAATTTCTGCGTGCCTATCCAGCGCCCCATACAGCCCTTCGGCGGCGGCTCGATCCGCGCGTTTTGCTGATGGGGACGTTGTTGGAGAGTGTTCAGCGCGTCCCAGATCTCCTCTTGATCCGCCTCTGGGACCAGCGCCCAGGCGTCCTCGGCGGCGACGTTCTTGCCCGGCATAATCTCGGCCACCCGCGCCATCAGCGCGCGGATGATGCCCTCGATGGTGGGGAGATTGCGCTTGGCGATTTTTCTCTTCCGTCGCCCGTGCTGGGGATAGACGTAAGGCTCCGGCCCCAAATCGAAGGGCGTCAGCCAGACCAAAAGCCGTCGGAGGCGGGTGTAATCCTCGCGGGTGCCCAATGCGAGACCCTCGCGCCATTGCCCCGGCGTGGGGAAATAATCGAGATTTAACTCGCCCGCCGCGACGAACGGCTCCCAATGCGGGCCGCGCGCCGCGTAGATGGCGTGAATCTGATAGCGACCCCACAGTCCCTTGCTCTCCAGCCGTAGATTCATCGGCGGCTGCGTGGCCGTCGTCTCCAACGCGGAGAGGATGTGCTCCAAGAAAAATCCGTGATCCGCCGCATCCCCCAGTAATTTGAGTTCCCACAAGATCGGCTCATTTTGCCCATAATCCTGCTTAACGGGATAAGGCATAAAGACCGCCTCGATGGGCCACGGCGCCTGCGGGATCGTAATCAGCGGGCTTTCCTTTATCAGCCTCGCGCCCTCACCCTGATTGCGATGCAAAAAGTGCGCTTCCCACAGTTGGCGCGTCCGATCCCACTCGCGCGCCTCGCGGGTGGGCAACTGCGCCGCGATGGTTCTCCCCAAGACCGTCGATAAATCGCTGGCGAAACACTCCGGCAGCTTGACGAGCGTGTGACGCGGCCGCAGGACGATGAGATACCGGATGAGGTTGATCGATTCAGTAATATTTAACATAATTACTCAGGCGATAAAGTAAATCCACTTGGGCCTCCGTCCAATTACGGATGCGCCAGGCGTTGAGCATATCCTTGGCCTCCTGACTCAACATCCCCAACAAGCGGCCCCAGTAGAATTGGGCTTTGGGGTCCTCGCCCATTTTCAATAACTCGCGCAACATCTGCTGCTCATCCGGCATCAACACGGTGCGAAAGACCGAGGCCATCTCCAAGGTGCTGATGAAATCCGCCGCGTCGAAGGTTAAGATGCCCTCGCGATCATACTCGTGCAGATGGAAGATGTAATGCGGCGCGGCCAAGAATCGCACGCGGAGCCGATCCGGCGGGAAGCGTGAGTCGTGATGCGCCACACGGAGCAAAAGCTGAGCCATCGTCGGCGTTTTTGCGCCGGTGCTGGGGAAAACCTGGAGCAGCCCCTTGAGAGCGGCGCCGTTGTAGAGGATCAACTCCTGGAGCCAGGTCTTCAGTTGGCGATGGCGCAGTCCGGCCATAAAGTGCTGGTCATCCTGGACGTAATCAGCGAGCACAAGATCGTTGGAGAAGTGCTGGCCGTCTCGAAGCTGGCGCGGCAGGTGGGTGACATAGCCCCAGACGAAGGTTGTGTGCAGCGAGGTGCGATAGTGCTTTTTCGCGCCCCGGCCGATGGCATCGCAGGTGGGACAGTAGCGGCCCATCGGCGTGACGCGGGGGTAAGTCCAGCAGCGCTGGCAGGGAGGCCGCAGCGCCGTCAAGGGCGCTGCGATCTCCCCCGCCTCCTCCGTGATATTGGGATGTGCTGTCAGATATTCAAGCGTGGCCAGCAGTTCAGAGCCGGTTTCCGCGAGCCGAATCCAATCAAAGGGCGCCAACATCGAGCGCTTTCATCAGGCCCACGTAATGAGCGATGACTTCGGGATTGATCCACGATGCAACGTCGATGGGACGCTGCCATTCTTCGTCGGGCACATTGGCATATCGCTGCGACCAATCAATGAAGTAGCTTTCCGGCAGCACGCGGAGCTTCAGACTGCCGAAGCCGAGATAGCGGCGATGGCCGATCTTATGCGCCAGGCCAGGTTGCAGATGGACGCTCCACATCAGCCGTTGCAGTTCCTCGTCCTCCAGGTTCCAGAATCGGATGGTGAATTTGGCCTTGGCGCCGGGCAACAGCGCGCGGAAGTAGCTGGCCTGGACATCGTCGGGCGTGAAGTCATCGAGCTGCTTGACGAGCGGCGCCAGCGGCTTGTGCCGGAAGACGCGCCACGTATCGGCGATTTTGTATTTGGACACGGCCTGATCCTCGTGTACGACCCACTCGCCCTTCGTCGGGTTGAAGCGCCAACCGGTGTAGGGATAGGGTGCCTTGAACCACGCCAGCTCCGCTTCCTCAAACATCGCGAAGCTGAACGCGAGCCGGCCCATCACCGATTGATCCGTCCCCTTGCCGACCCAGCCAAAGAGCGCGTCGGCCGGATTGAGGCGGCTGAGATCGACGCTGGGTTGCTGCGAGTCGCTGGCGATGGTGTAGATGTGGCGGATCATCCCCTTGACGCTCTTGCTGGGCAGCGCGTAGGTGCGATCCTCCGGGCGCATCGCGGCTTCCGGCGGCGACATCGAAAAGGCGTCCCAGCCGTTGACCTGCCCTTTGCTGAGCGTCACCTGCCACGAAGGCTCGCCGCTTTCGCGGATGTGGAGGGGCGTCAGCGCCTCGGCCTCGACCACCAACATGCCACAGTTGCCGCCGAAGGCGCGATGGGAGATAAAACCCTCCCGCGCGACAGGCGGTTGCTGCACCGATTGCCGCAGCGGCAGCGAGGGTAACGACGGCAGGGTCTCCGTCACGCCCTCGCCGCCCAAATCCAAGCGCCACCAGAGGCCGTCGCGGCGCAACTCGCGCTCGGGGAAAAGCACATCTGTGACGTCAGCCCGATTGCCCGTGAGCCACGTCAGCTTTTGCATCTCGGCCTCCACCCAGCCGAAGCCACTGGTCTTTTCCCCGCCGATGACAATATCGCCGCGCCGGAAATCCTCCAGCAGATGGAAGAGCAACGCCACGGCGGGCAAATCGCGGTCAGTGATGTCCTGAAGATCCAACCGTACTTGGAAGACCAGATCGTTCCCGTAGGCAAAGAGATAGTCAGATTTGGCGTTTTCGATGGGCTGGCCGGTGGATGGATTCATCCGCACGCCATCCATCGAGCACCACGCCGTGTTCGGGTCGTGCGGATCGGTCAGGTAGGCGTCGGAGAAATAGACCAACCCGATCTGCCCCTGCGCGCCGAAAAGGCGCTTGATCATCGCCTCGGTGCCGCCGCCTTCGCCTAAGTAGGTCTTGAGCACCTGCGAAGCCCGGCGGCGGAACGCGCCCTTGATCGTGCTGCCCGGAATGTAGATCTCCCAGCCGCCGTCCCGCGTGTTCGAGGGCGCCCAACTCAGCATGCGCATAAAGACGGTGTCGTAGGGCTTGCCGTACTTGCGGTTGATCTGGCGGTTGAAGGGGCCGCCGCCTCGGAAATCGACGTTGTACGGCTGCGCGAGTTCCTGGCGCGCCTTAGAGCGATAACCTTGCAGGAAGGCAATGAAGTTGCGGTCGTTGACGATGCTCTTGCGCAGATTGCGAGGATGGGTCATATAGCGATAGCGCACGCGCCGATGTTCATCGCGGAAGGTCTGCCAGGCGCGCGTGCTGACGCCCTCCGGCGGCGATGAGCTTTTCCACTGATGCTCGTCGATCTCGCCTTTTAGTAGCATGACCTTGATCTGGAGATGTTCCCCGCGGCTTTTGATCTCCTCATCGACCCACGTATCGCTCTGTAAGAGATCAATCTGCTGATTGACTTGCTGGTAGAGGCGCGGCAGCACCGCTTCGCACGCGCGCGTCAGACGCTTGGTGAGCGCGGCCTCGTCGTCTAAGAGGCCGGTCAAATCCTCCTGGAGCGGCTCATCGAAGCCCAGGCCGCCGGCCAATTCGGCCCAGACGTCTTCTTGGATCTCATGTCGCGTCATCCGCTCCGATTCCATCTCGTTGACCAGGCGGCCCGCCATGTTGGCCTTGTCGCCCAGCGCTTTCTCAAAGGCGGCTTCGGCGGCCTCTTTGCTGGGGAAGGGCTGCCCGCACAGGGGTTGGGCCGCTTCGACTACCTGCTTGGCAATGGGGTAGCGGCCCTTACGCAGCTTCTTCAAGGCGGATTCAGCGAGCGTCCACACCTCGCGCTCCTCGGCGCTCCCCTCTTGGAGCCAGATCGCGATGGTGCGCGGCAGGTACTCGGCCAGCTTGCGCTTCCAATCGTCCGGCGTGAGGATGGGGCCGCCGAGCACGCCCTGGAGGCGCTCTTGCACCTCGGTGGGCAGATCGCGCATCGCGGCGATCAGGAGCCGCCCTTCGACGGCGGTGAAGGAGGGGATCTCCGGATCGACTTTGCCCCAGTTCCACCCCACCAGCACGGGATTTGT
The DNA here is from genome assembly GCA_046541755.1 of Anaerolineales bacterium. Classification (GTDB taxonomy): domain Bacteria; phylum Chloroflexota; class Anaerolineae; order B4-G1; family SLSP01; genus JAAAOZ01. Next base: position 18,548 of record JBKHCQ010000015.1, read on the forward strand.
TGCGCTGAAGGTCAAATTCATCTGCAAGTGATTGGCGGCCGGATCGATGTGCGGCGGCTCATTGGGTTCCAGCGCATCGAGGTCGATCTTCAAGCGGAGGCGGCCCAGCCCCTTACTTTTGCCCGCCCCAAACCAAAATCGTCCCGCGCGCAATTCCTCCATCATATAGTACAATCGCGCGGCGTTATGGTTCTCCTGGAGCGCTTGATCATCGACCGTCATCTCGAAGTCGAAGACCGCTTGCCGGAAGACGGTTTCCATTTTGTAGTTGGCGTTGGCTATCGAAGCCCAGCGATCCTCATCCAATTTGAGGCCCATCCGCAGATCAAAGAAGTGATCCGAGGCATAAGAGGCGTCTTGTAACTCACAGGTGACGCCCTTGATCAGATTGTAGGGCATGCCCTCGCCATAGAGGCGATCCCACAACTCGTTGAGCAGGCCGATGTTTCGTCCATCGCCGGTGCCGCCGATGAAGGCGTCCATTAGCGATTTGGCCGTGCCGCCGATTTCGCCGGCCAACGAGACGCGGCGATCCTGGCCGTCGTCATCGCGGGTGAATAAGGTCTTCCGCGCATTTCCTCGATAGACGGGTGATTCTGCGACAATTTCTCCTTGAAGCAACATTTGAATCCTCCTTAATTTGGGTTATCGAATAAGTTGGGAAGGCCCGACAGGCTTTGAGGGCTGTTGGGCCTGGTGTAATAAGTTTGACTCTTCAGGATTCGCCGGGTGCAATCGTGCTATCCTCACCCGCGCGATAGTAACAACATCAAAAGGTCTGTGATCCCAACAAACACGCACTTCTTTGCTACTTTTAGGGCCGCTTAGGGTGTATCCGGCAAACTCCAAAAGCGCCATAAGCTCTTGTCCTATTTTACTGGACTTCGTTCTCTCCGCAACGATTTTGATGCTAGTGGTGATGAGCTATCCTCTCTTTTCGTAGCGAATTGTTCGATAAGTCGCTGAACGGCTGCCACGGGCGCCCACAAGGGTTCCAGGGGCTTCGTGAGGTTCATTTGCTCCGCTCCTGTTGCCGCGCAAGATATGTCATGCGTAATTGATGCCACCGTTCATAGGCCGCCATTTTTGCCGTGCGATTCGTTACAGGGAGCAATTCTAGCGCGATCGCCATTCGAAAAATCGCGTTCGTCTTTTCCCGGCGCTGAGAGAGCAATAGCCGTTGATGTTGCGCGTTCTCTACCTGCGCAACTGCTTGCCAGCGTTCTTGGTATGCCTTTAATGCCTCTTGATCCATTGCCATCGGGGATCTCCTAACAAGAACAAACCATCATCCCAAATCCGATCCATCAAGCTCTTGCTCATTGAACACAAATTTGAGAGGTGATGCAAAGTTATCGTTGGTGTGAGATATGCTCAAGATGATTTAGATGCGTCGGGGCACTCCGCTTACATAGTACGGCTACGATAGCCCACACGATGAGGGCGATCTCCAAACTGAGGGAGAGTGGATCGCGGAACAGATTGTGCAGGACGCGCCACAGGCTCGGCGAGGGTTTGAAATCGTAGTTGACGAAGGGGTAGAGCCAGGGAACAGGGCTGTTCAAATCGCCCAGAAGATGACCCAAGTAGCCAAGCGCCCAACTCCGCGCGGCGCGCTTGCCCCACAGCGGAGCGATGAGTAGGGTAGAGAGCGCCAGGCCGGCTAACGTGTGGCCCGCCATCCGACCGCTGGGCGCGAGATGTAATACCTGGCACGCGGTCTTGTCCACCAGATCGGGCGCGAGGCCCGCGATGATTACCGGGACGAGGTCGGCATCCCAATAGCGATGTTCCAAGGCCGAGATGGCCAGGTGCCCAAAGATCATTAACTCGTGGCGGGGATGATAGGTCAGCCGGTTTGTAAAAGACGATCCGAGGATTCGTTTATCAGCGGGAGCGTGAAGTAGAAGGTGCTCCCTTTCCCCGGCTCACTCTCGACGCCCACATCGCCGTTAAGTCTTTTCACAATGCGCTGCACAATCGATAATCCCAGGCCGTGCCCTCTGGCTCGACTGATATGGAGCCGTGTGAACTGAGTGAAGAGCTGCGCTTGCTCTTCCTTTGTCAAACCGGAGCCATTGTCTCGAATCCAAAATCGGACTATTGGATGTGGATCCACCTCCCTGATTTCTGCGCCCAGCTCCACACGCGGCGGCTGTCCGCCATATTTGAGCGCGTTGCTCAGGTAGTTGGTCCACACCTCTTCGATCCACGGGCCGTAGCCGGCTGCCACGGGCCACACCTCCGGCTCGATGATTTCGGCATGGGTTTCCGCGATCAACTCATCTAAACGATCCCGCACCTCGGCCATAATTCTGTCCATCGAGAGCGGGCCGACCTCAATATCCTTCTGCTTCCGCACGCTGGCCAGCAACAACAACTCATCAATGATGCTCGTCATCCTATCGCCGGTGCGCTTGATCCGCCGAGCTGTCTCTTGGATCTTCTCATGGGGCCAGCGGGGCGCGCGCTCGACCAATAGAGCGCTGAAGCCGGTGATGACAGCAATCGGCCCTTTGAGATCGTGCGCGACGGTGTGCGCGAAGGCGTCCAACTCGGCGTTGCTCGCCTCGAGTTCTTGGGTGTAGGCTTCCAGCCTCTGATTTGTAGCGGCCAGTTCTGCGGTGCGGGCCTCGACCAACTCCTCCAGGTGCTCGCGATACTGATGCAATTCCTCTTCCCGGCGGCGGCGCTCGGTGATGTCGCGCAGCGTGACCAAGATGGCTTCCTCATCATCCTCCCAGGGGATCATCGTGGCGGTGACATCGGTGGGACAGATGGAACCATCGCGCTTAATGACGTCCAAGGATGTGATGAGATCGTCTCCAGGGGGCGATTGGGCCGCCAAATCCTCAAGTATAATTTCAGAGGTCGGTGGGAGAAACATCGTCGCGGATTGGCCAATGACCGCGTCACTCGCGTAGCCCAACACAGGCGTGACGGTCGGGTTGACCGTGAGGATACGATAATTTTCAGGATCGAGCACCAAAATCACATCTAAGGATTCGCGCACGACCGTGCTGAATTTCTCCTCGCTCTGCCTGAAATTTTGCTCCAGGCGATTTACCAGCCAGGCTGGGGTGATCATCAGATAGGCAAAGATCAGTGCCGGTACTATTCCAAAAGGATCTTGATAAACTATCCCCAGAGGAATTAAGATAATAGTTAATGCAATGGCCGCTCTTAAAGCAGCTTTTGTACCTAGAGTTAGACCCAGAATAAAAACTGATAGACTAAAGCCAAAAACGACAAACGGTACTGTATCATGATTTCCATTGATCCCATGCCAGAAAATCATCACAGATAGGATAGCTATTGAAGCTGCATTGTATAGGTACATACCTTGCGGCAATGAGTGTTTGAGTAAGCGTAAACTTACGAGGGGGATAATCAACCAAATTACAATGAGTCCAAGATTTAACCACCTTGCTTCATAAGTTGGATCTTGGTGTAGTTTCCAAGCGAGTCCCCCCAATTGGATAACTATAATTAGCGCAGCAAGTATCCAACTGACTTGCAATACTATGCGCGCAAACTTCTTTCGCGGGGAAAGCGACGTTTTATGCTGTTTCATTGCTTTTTCTCCTCTTGCGTATGAGATGATGCCTCGCTTCGTCAAAGCGGGGCGTCATCTCAGCGTTTATGCTCCTTGGT
>JBKHCQ010000016.1:0-21284 GCA_046541755.1 Anaerolineales bacterium
CATCTTCATCTTCGCCATCACCTTCATTTTCATCTTCGTCGCGGCCGAGCTGGCAAGGCCCCCACATCGATGGCCGAGCCGGCGACCGTGTCAGGAGACAAATGTCGTCTCTCCCCTCTGGACGAGACTAAGACCGGCCCGAAGATGTTGTTGTACGCCGTCCCCAAGATCTCGTGACTTTCCAGCACGCCGCCATACGCCGTCGCTATATTTGCAGAGTCCACCTGGGCGTAGATTGGCGTGCCTTCTGCCAACCCGCCGATGAAGTTGCTGTCTTCCTCGCTGTAATGCTCATCCCCCACCAAGAGCATCAACATCTCGCCGGGGGCTAAACCGCCGTCCACGCCCCAGGCCAACCCCTCCTTGCAGAGGAACCCCCACACATCGTTGGGCTTCTGGGGGATGGGGTGTGGATCCACGTAGGCATCGACCCAGAAGTTGTCGGCGACGGCTTGAGCGCCGCGATTCTGGATCACGACTCGAATCTGATCCGGTGTGGCGGTGATGGACACGACGACTAAGTCCGGGGCGGGGATGAAGTTTTGTGCAATCAGCGGCAGGTAGATCTTCTCCGAGTGCTCCTCGGGGCCGAACTCCTCGACCTGCAAGTTGAAGCTCGTGCTGGCCTGAGCGTCGCCGTCATCGACGGTGATGGTAATCCGCGCGGTCCCCGTTAATCCCGGCGTGGGCACAATGGAAACCGTGCGCGCCGCGCCGCTCCCGCCGAAGCTGAAGGCCCCCGGCGGCGCCAGCGTCGTATCCGAGGCCGCCGCCGATAGCGTCAAATCCTCCAGCGGCGTGTCGATATCCGCGATGGTGAAGGGGAGCGGCGGCGTCGCTGTGCCCTCCAACACGCTTTGATCCCCAATCGCCGAGATGGTCGGCGGATCATTGACCGGCGTCACAACCATCGACACCGTCACAATGTCCGAAGCGAGGCGGCCATCGTCGGCGCGATAGGTAAAGGCGTCGGCACCGTGGAAATCCGCCGTCGGTATGTAGACGAAGCTGCCGTCGGCGCTTAACTGCACCGTCCCATGCGCCGGCGCTTGCTCTAATATCGCCGTGAGCGTGTCGTCGTCGGCGTCCTCATCATTGGCCAGCACGCCCGGGGCCGCGACGACCAGCGGCGTATCCTCCGGCGTCTCATACGCATCCGCCACGGCGACGGGCGCGCGATTGCCCACCTGCACCGTGAAGGTCGCCGCGTCGCTCGCCGCCAGCCCGCCCGGGTCGGTGGCCGTGAAGACCAACGTCTCGCGCCCCACCCACTCCGCATCAGGCGGGGTGATCGTCGCCACCCGATCCACGATGCTCACATCCAGCTCGACGTTGCCGCCCCAGCGCCAGCTCAGCTCGGCATCGGCGTTGTCCACGTCGCTCACGTACGCATCTAAGGCGATGGCCGCGAAGCTCTCGCCCGCCGGGATCGATTGATCTGGAATATCGTCCACGACCGGCGGATCGTTCACCGACGTGACGGTGATCATCACAATACCCAAGTCCGTGCCGTCGTGGCCATCGCTCGCGATGTAGAGGAAGGTATCCTGTCCGTGGAAATCCGCCGTGGGCGTGTAGGTCAGCCGCTCGCTGCTGTGGATGACGGCCCCGCGCGCGGGCTGGATCACGGCCATGATGGATAGGGGATCGCCGTCGATATCGGTATCGTTGGCCAGCACGTCTATCACGATGGCGGTATCCTCGGCAGTCGCGGCCGCATCATCCCCGGCGACCGGCGGATCGTTCACGGGCGTGACGGTGACGCTCACCATCGCCGTAGCCGTCAGCACGCCATCGCTGGCGGTGTAGGTGAAGGCATCCGCGCCGTTGAAGTCGGCATCCGGCGTATAGACCACCGCGCCGCCGTAATTGACCACTGTGCCGTGGCTCGGCTGCGCGACGGCGGCCACGAATAGCCGATCCCCGTCGACGTCCACGTCATTCGCCAGCACATCGACGATGACGAGGGCATCTTCAGACGTCGTCGCTTCGTCCGGGTGCGCCACAGGGGCGTCATTCACGCCGTCGATGTCGATGTACACCGTCGCCGTGTTCCCCCACGTCGCGCCATCGCTCACGCGATAGACAAAGTGATCAGTCTCGGTCTCGCCGCCATCGTGGGTGTAGGTGAAACTGCCGTCGGCTTGGAGATCGAGCGCGCCGCGCGCCGCGTCGCTGATCAACGTCGCGATCAAGAGGTCGTTATCGACGTCCACGTCATTGGCCAACACGCCCTGCGCCGCCGCGACTGTGAGTGTGCCGCCCTCCTCCGTGGTGTAATAGTCGTCCATCGCGACCGGCGGATCGTTCACCGGCGTGATGGCAAGAGTCACGGTGGCGAGATTGCTCTCCGCTAGGCCATCGCTGGCCCGGTAAGTGAAATGATCGCTGGCTGTCTCGCCGCCGTCGTGGGTGTAGGTGAAGCTGCCGTCCGCGCTCAGGGCCAGCGCGCCGTGCCTCGCGTCGCTGACCAAGGTCGCCGTCAGCAGGTCGCTGTCGACATCGCTGTCATTCGCCAGGAGGCCGGTTGTAGCCGCGACGCGCAATGTGGCGCCCTCATCCACGGTATACGCATCGTCCACCGCCACCGGCGGATCGTTCACCGGCGCGATGGTGAGCGTGACGGTGGCTAAATTGCTCTCCGCCAGGCCATCGCTGGCGCGGTAGGTAAAGGTGTCGCGCGTGGTCTCGCTGCCGTCGTGCGCGTAGGTGAAGCTGCCGTCCGCGTTCAGCGTCAGGATGCCGTGGGTCACATCGGTCGCCAACACCGCCGTCAAAACATCGCTATCGACATCGCTGTCGTTCGCCAGCACGCCTGTCGTGGCCGAAACGACGAGCAGAGCGCCCTCGTTGAGACTGTACCCATTAGGAGCCGCTGTCGGCGCGTCGTTGACCGGGGTGATGGCTAAGGTCACTGTAACCACCGGGCTATTGGCCCGACCATCGGTAGCTTGATAGGTGAAGTGATCGCGCGTGGTCTCGCTGCCGTCGTGGGTGTAGGTGAAGCCGCCATCGGATTGGAGATCGAGCGCGCCGTGGGCCACATCGCTGACCAGCGTAGCCGTCATCAGGTCGCCCTCCGGGTCGCTGTCGTTGGCCAAGACGCCCGTCGCGGCGTCCGTTGTCAGGGTATCGCCCTCCGCCACGTAGTAGCGGTCGCTCACGACCGTCGGCGGATCATTGATCGGCCCAATCGTCAGCGTGACGGTGACCAAGTTGCTCAGCGCCGCGCCGTCGCTGGCGCGATAGGTGAAGGTGTCGCGCGTAGTTTCACTGCCGTCGTGGGTATAAGTGAAGCTGCCATCCGCCTGAAGCGCGAGCGCGCCGCGCGCCACGTCATCGACGAGCATCGCCGTCAACACATCATCTTCGGCGTCGCTGTCATTGCGCAAGACGCCGTCCGCAGCCGCGACGACGAGCGCCTGGCCTTCGTCCACGCTGTAGGCATCCGGCGCCGCGACCGGCGCATCGTTCACCGGCGTGATGTGCAGCGTGACGGTCGTCACCGCGCTATCATCCATGCCGTCGGTGGCCTGGTAGGTGAAGACGTCGCGCGTGGTCTCGCTGCCGTTGTGGGTGTAGGTGAAGCTGCCGTCGGGTTGGAGATCGAGCACGCCATGCGCCACATTGCTGATCAACGTCGCCGTCAGGGGATCGCCCTCGACATCCGTGTCGTTGGCCAACACGCCCGCGTCCGCCGTGACCGTCAACGCAGCGCCCTCATCCAGGCTGTAGGTATCCATCACCGCATGCGGCGCATCATTGACGGGCAGCACGGTGACGACGACCATGGCCATATCGGAGGCGCCATCGTCATCTTCGACCGTATAAATGAAGGTATCCTGCCCGTAGAAGTTGGCGTTCGGCGTGTAGGTGAGCAGATCGCTGCTGTGGATGACGGCGCCGTGCGCGGGCTGGATCACCGTGGCGATGTGCAAGGGATCGCCGTCGACGTCGTTATCATTGGCGAGCACGTCAATCGCGATGGGAGTATCCTCGTCGGTGGCGGCCGTGTCATCCTGCGCCACCGGATCATCGTTTACGGGCATGACGGTGACGGTCACCCGCGCTGTGTCCATCGCGCCGTGAATATCACGGACAGTGTAGATGAAAGCATCCTCGCCGTTGAAGTCGGGGTGGGGGATGTAGACCATACTGCTCACGTTGTTGATGGCCATGCCGTGGGCTGGCGCCGTGATTGCGCTGATAGCCAGCGGTTCCAGCTCTGGATCGACGTCGTTGGCGAGTACGTAGATGACGACCAGTTGATCCTCATCGGTCGTCGCGAGATCGTCCTGAGCGACCGGGGCGTCGTTGCGGCCGGTCACGGTGACGGTGACCGGCGCGGTGTCGGTGAGCACGCCATCGGAGATGGTGTAGGCGAAGGCGTCGGTCAGCGTCTCGCCCACAGCCAGAGCTTGCAGCGTGGGCACAGCGGTCGGATCGTAACTGTAGCCGCCATCGGCAGCGACGACCACGCTTGCGCCGTGGGCGCTGAGGGCGTCATAGCTATCGACAACTAAAGCGTCGCTGCCGTCGGGATCGCTGTCGTTGGCGAGCACGCCGGGGGCCGCGCCGACCAGCACCGTGTCCTCGTCGGCGCCGGCGGTGTCGTCCACAGCAACTGGGGCGTTGTTAGCGCCGGTGACGGTGACGGTGACGACGGCGTTGTCGGAGCCGCCGTTGCCGTCGGTGACGGTGTAGGTGAAGAGGTCGAGCGCGCTCTCGCCCGCTCCCAGGTACTCGAAGGCCGCGCCGGGGTCGTAGGTCACGTCGCCGCCGTTGTTGGTCACTGTGCCCTGTGTGCCACTCGTATCGATGCTGTTGATGATCAGCGTGTCGCTGGCGTCGATGTCGCTGTCGTTGGCGAGCACGTCGATGGCAACCGGCGTGTCCTCGTCGGTCGTCGCCGTGTCATCGGCAGCGACCGGGGCGTCGTTGCGGCCGGTCACGGTGACGGTGACCGGCGCGGTGTCGGTGAGCACGCCATCGGAGATGGTGTAGGCGAAGGCGTCGGTCAGCGTCTCGCCCACAGCCAGAGCTTGCAGCGTGGGCACAGCGGTCGGATCGTAACTGTAGCCGCCATCGGCAGCGACGACCACGCTTGCGCCGTGGGCGCTGAGGGCGTCATAGCTATCGACAACTAAAGCGTCGCTGCCGTCGGGATCGCTGTCGTTGGCGAGCACGCCGGGGGCCGCGCCGACCAGCACCGTGTCCTCGTCGGCGCCGGCGGTGTCGTCCACAGCAACTGGGGCGTTGTTAGCGCCGGTGACGGTGACGGTGACGACGGCGTTGTCGGAGCCGCCGTTGCCGTCGGTGACGGTGTAGGTGAAGAGGTCGAGCGCGCTCTCGCCCGCTCCCAGGTACTCGAAGGCCGCGCCGGGGTCGTAGGTCACGTCGCCGCCGTTGTTGGTCACTGTGCCCTGTGTGCCACTCGTATCGATGCTGTTGATGATCAGCGTGTCGCTGGCGTCGATGTCGCTGTCGTTGGCGAGCACGTCGATGGCAACCGGCGTGTCCTCGTCGGTCGTCGCCGTGTCATCGGCAGCGACCGGGGCGTCGTTGAGGCCGGTCATGGTGATGGTGACGATGGCGGTATCGACACCGCCGTGGCCATCGGCGACGGTATAAGCAAAGACATCCTCGGCGCTCTCGCCCACGGCCAAATATTGGAAGGCCGCGCCGGGGTCGTAGGTCACATCGGTGGTGTTGTTGGTCACGCTGCCCAGCGCGCCAGTCGTGTCGACGCTGGCAACGGCGAGCGGGTCGCCGTTCAGGTCGATGTCGTTCGCCAGCACATCAACCGTGGTCGCTGTATCCTCGTCGGTGGACGTCGCATCGTCATGGGCGGCCGGCGCTGCATTGACGATGGCGATGCTGATCGCGCTGTGGTTATTATCCAGCAGATATTCCGGCGCGCCGGTAGCCATAGCGGCGGTGTTGGTAAAGACATAGCCGACGGGCAGCCCCTCGCTCAACACGCCGGTCACGGTGATGACGCCGCCTGTGCCCGGCGAGAGATCCGCAACCGTCCAGACAAAGTTGGAGCCGGCGGTTGGGACGACGGACGCGCCGCTGCTGACAAAGCTGGGGCCGGTCACGGTGAGGGGCACGGTGTCGGTGATGACAACGCCGCTCGCCTCGAAGGCCCCGCTGTTGACAAATTCGATGGTGTAGGTCACCCGATCTCCCGGTTGGGCCGTGGACGGATCAATCGTCTTGCTGATGACCACGTCGGCGAGATCGAGCGGCGTGGTGATGATCGTGGTCGCATCCATATCCTGGCCGGTCGTGATCGCGACGGTGTTGGTGATGCGATCTGAGATGTGGGTGATGGCCGAATCAACAGTCACGTTATAGGTCAGCGTCAAGGTCTCGCTCGTATCCAGGGTGATGCCACTGCCCAGAGTGGGCGGCGCGCCGGCCGGCGAGACGGAAACCTGACGGCGGGCGGCTTCGATGTGGACGTTGTCGATGTAGACCTGCTCACCGCCCAAGGTAGAGGCCGCTCTGAAACGGATGATCGTGTCGGCGGCTATGTATGGCGTCAGATCGAAGTCCACCGGTTGATAGACGCTGTCATTGGTTGGGCCGGCCATGGTAAAGACCGAGGTCCAAGATATGCCGCCGTCGCCGGAGGCTTCAAAGACCACGTAGTCATTGGCGTTATCCAGACCATTTCGGCGATATTCAAAATAGATTCTGGCAGCATCATAGCCGGAAAGATCCATCTGGCGGCTGAGGGCACGGTTTGCATTGCGAATGCGGATGCTCCAATCGCCGAGATCGGTGACAACGCGGAGTTCGCCGCTGTTGGGATGCTGGGCAGTGCCGTTGTCATTGGCCTCGACCCACGGGGTGCTGCTCCAATCAGCAGTTCCGTCGCTGCCATCGTAGGCGCGAGCGCGCAGTTCGTCGCGGTAGGTGATCGTATCCCACACAGGGAGGGTCAGCTCGCTGCTGCCGCCGAGGTAGGTGGTGTTGACCGGCGTGGTGTCCGAGATCGTCAGGCCGGTCGCCGCGCCGTCGCCGGTGTTAGAGATGACGACGGTGTAGGTGAGCAATTGACCGGGGGTCGCGCGCGCCGGTTCGATCTGTTTGGCGACCGTCAAACTCGGACTGTGGACGATGACTTTTCGCGTGGCGCTGTTGCTGAATCCACAGGTATCGGTGACGGTCAGCGTGATATCAAAGACGCCGTCAGTATCGTAACTGTGATTGGCCGTTGCGCCGGTTGCGGTCGCGCCGTCGCCGAAATCCCAGGCATAAGCAATGATCGGCCCGCCGTTGGTGGTGCTGGTATTGGTCACGTAAATCGTTTGGTCGATTTCCAACTCGGTGGTGAGCGTCTCAAGTAAGAACGGATAGCGATCAAAGGCTGGATTTATCGTTGGAACCGCCAAATTGGTGTTATACGCGGGACCGAGCGCTGACGTAATATGTTGCGTACTGGTCACAACCTGGTATTTGTCGTTACGCCAACTGGGCAGGCACGTCCGGATTCTAAATGTGAGGTCCGCAAGGCCACCGGCCGGGACGTTGGCTACAGTCCAACGTATTGTGTCTCCGTTAATTAACGTGCCGCCTTGCCCAGCGCTGACAAAATTGACACCGGAAGGCAAAACGTCCGTGATGACGACGTCGGTGGCAGGCCCGGAACTGCTGTTGTTGCGCACGGTGATGCGATAGTCGACGTTGGCTCCGCGCACGGGTGCACCACTGGTGCGCGTCTTGCTCAATTGGAAGAGCGGGTTGTGGATGACTTTGGTGACAACATTCGTCGTCGTAATCTCGTCGTCAATTGCGAGTATCGCCGCGTTAGTAATCACGGTCCCTTCAGCCAGCGGCGCATCAATAGTAACCGTATAAACGAGGTTTAACATGCTATCCGTGGGGACGTTCCCGCTCCATAGTATGGCGTTTTCACCCGCATCATAATGACACATGCCCAGATCGCATATCGGGCCGCTGCTATACACAGTATGACGCGGCAAAACATCGGTGAGCACCGGGGAGACCTCAAGCGCGCCATTATTGACCAGGTTGATGGTATAAGCGAGTTCCCCGCCGGCGCCGGGCGATACCCCGGCGCGTTTCAACGCCACTAGGGGAATCGAAGTATCGGGCGCGACTTCATCAAAGCCAACGTCCCATCCTAAAAAGATGGGGCGAGCGTCGCCGTCATAATCCCAGAGGGGCACACCAGAAACGCTGTTTGTCCCGGCATCGATCATCGGGGAATCTTCTTTGAGGTGGTAGGATACCGCCAGATCGCCCGCGCCAAGAAATCGAGGATCAACCTGCATATCGGTTGAGGGGATGACCAGCGCGCTATTATAATTATCGGGCGTATTGCCCCACACGTTGTTGTAGCCCGCCGTTCCGGCATCGCCGCGACTGCGATAAATGCCGCCGCCGGCCGCCGTAGCGTGATTGCCGACGACGATGTTATTATAAAGATCGCCGCTGTTATCCTGGCGTGCAACGCCGCCGCCATGGCGGGCCGTATTGCCGACGATGGTATTGTTGAGATATTTTGTGTTCGCCCCATTGGCGAAAATACCGCCCCCCTCGGCCCCATAACTGCCGCCGCCGGGCAGGTCTTGAACAAGATTGTTGTAAATCAGATTGTTGATAGCCGTGAAAGTATTGTTTTGCCATGCGTCGATGCCCCCGCCTTCACCATAAGACAGCCCGGTGGCCTGGTTGTTGGCGATGATATTGCTGTCGATGAGGTTGGCGCGCGCATTGGTATTAAAGCCGATCCCCGCGCCGGCCGCATAGCCCACGACGTTGCTGATATTGGCTTCAATCCGATTATGGCGGATGATGGCAGTCGAATTTCCTATGAGGCCAATCCCGGCCCCGCTTCTGAGACGATTCCCAGATCCGCCCGTGATGGTGTTGCTCAAAATCTGGCACCCTTCGATGAGCGCCCCGCCGACATTGATACCAATGCCGCCGCCGTACACCTCATAGTTAGCCGATGCCGCCGTGTTCTGGTAAATCCACGAGTTAATGACGCGCGGTGAACCGCCTTGAATATAGACGCCTGCGCCTCGAATGCGCGTATTACCTGTGGGCTGAGCGGTATTGCTATAAATATGGGTATGCGATATGAGATGACCGCCCTGGATAATGTGAACCCCCGCGCCGTAGGCGTCGCCAGACGCCGGCGCGTGCAGATTGTAGCGGATGGCGCTGTTCGAGATGGTGATCGGATTACTCGTATCCAACGTCAGGCCATGCACGCCGTACTCGACGGTCGCGCCGTCCACCCAGCCGTGGCTTCCACTCAGGTAGCGGATGCCGTACCAATCGGCGGGGGCGGCTGGAGAAGCCAGCGAGGTAAAAGTCGCCGGGCTGTTGATGCGGAATCCGGCGTTGTTCTCAACGATAAACTCGACGCGCGCAGCGTCCACGCCCAGGTTGTGACCGTCGACATCGGCCACCAGGAGCGTCGTCTGTGGCGCCACGGTGATGACCACGCCGGAGGCAATCAGCACGTCGCCGGTGACGGTGATCGTGCCGGGGCACCAGGTATCCGAGGTCGTCTGCGCGCCGCTGATGGTCGTGCTATAGTCCAAGGGCGTGAGGAGCGTCACATCCGCGCCGATCTGTTGCGCGCTGGCGACTTCCACGCGGTTCTCGATGCTGGCCACGCAGACGGGCGTCGGGAGCGAGGTCACGGTCACGGCATAGGTCACGGTGATGCGCTCGCCGGCGGCCACCGCGCCATTCGAGACCAACGTCGGGGGCGCACTGCCCACCGTCCCCGCCGAGGGCGGCGTCAGGGTGAGCGAGCCGGGCACAAATTGGACGTTGCTCGACAACGCATCGGTGATGACCACGCCGGTCGCGTCGCCCTGCCCGGTGTTGGAGATGACGACGGCGTAGCTAATCACATCGCCGGGCCGGACGGCGTCGGGCGCGGCGCGCTTGACGACGTTCAGCTTCGGCGCGACCTCGTCAAAGCCGATGTCGTAGCCGCTGTAGAGAGGCCGGGGGTCGCCGTCGTAGTCGTCGGCGGGCAGGCCGGTTCCGCTGCTGACGCCGGCGTCGATAACGGGGGAACTGCCTTGAATGTGATAGCGTTCCCCCAGGTCGCCGGCGCCTAAAAAGAGGGGATCAACGCTGATGTTATGCGCGCCGATACTCCCATACCAATTTGCGCTGCTTGGGGCTGTGTTGTTCCATATATCGTTATAATCCACTGTGCCGCCGCCCCGATAAACCCCGCCCCCGCGATGCGTCGCGGTGTTGCCAACGACGATATTGTTGTAGTAAATACCGCGATGGGAGTAAATTCCCCCGCCATCATAAGCCGTGTTGCCGACAATCGTGTTATTGAACACACGGGCATTATTTGCACGCCAAGTAGCAATGCCGCCGCCTTCGCCGCTGGTGGTATTGTTATAGATCAGGTTATTGGAAGCAACAAAAGTGCTGCCGCCCCAGTCATCGATGCCCCCACCTTCGCCGTACCACCCTCCGGTCAATGCTGCGTTACCAACGATGGTATTACCATCGATAATCTTGGCACTCACGGCAGCTCGGAAACCTATGCCTCCACCGGAGGCAGCTCGCGAAGTATTGATGTTGTTAGCAATTAAGTTATTACGAATCTCGGCTTGAGTGTTCCCATAGATACCAATCCCAGCTCCAGAGCCGGAATAAGTGTAGTCTTGCCGGCGAGTGTATAGCGTATTACTTGTGACTTCACAATGTTGGATGAGCGGCCCCCCAGCACGAATGGCAATGCCGCCGCCAGCGCCGTGACTGCTATTTGCACTGCCAACAGGCATTGAAGCCGAGTTTTCATAGATACGTGAGTGCAAAATGCGAGAATTGCCGGCGCGAATATCAAGGCCGCCGCCATATACATCCGCGCCGCTATAAGTTGTTGATACCGAGTTGCTGTATATATCGGTGTACTCGATCAGATGATCGCCTTGGAAAATGGTGATCCCCGCGCCAAACGCATCCTGATTGGTTGTCGTCGCGTGCCGGTTATACCTGATCCTGCTGTTGGAAACCGTGATCGGGGTCGCCGTATCCAACGTCAGGCCATGCACCGCGTACTCGATCGTCGCGCCGTCCAGGTAGCCAGAACTGCCCGGCGCAAAGACCACGCCATCCCACGCGCCGGGGCTGGGCGGGGATGAGGCCGTCGTGAAGGTGATCGGGCCATCGCTGTGCAGATCGCCCTCCACACGCAAACCGCCGCCGTCCACGACGAGAATCGTCGTATGCTCGGCGACGGTAATCGAGACGCCCGTCTGAATGACAATATCGCCGGTGACCGTCAAGGTCCCCGGCCCCCACGTACCATCTAATGTCTGATCAACAGAAATAATGTCGCCATCGCTATAACTCTCGGCGACCACGACGCCCACATCTGCCATCAAGATCAACGCCAATCCCAGCGCCAATCCCAACCCCATGACCTTCGCCAACCAATAGGATTTCATTGTTCTCCCTCCCTGATCTACCCTTCGCCATGGGCAATGGCCAAGCGCAGTTTCCCTAAAGAACATTTGACCAACACGCTATTCTCCTATTCCCTAAGTTCATTCTAAGGGGAAGGGGTTGCAGGAATGTATTAAAAATCTTAGAACACTCTTAAATCGAAGCGCGTCATCTTCCCGGCATGAAAAAAGCCCTCCGGGGTGAACCGGAGGGCTAAACTCTGGTAATGGTTTTCTGTTTAGGGGGATGACGACCGCATCACCAGCGGCAGGTAAATGGTTCCCCCGCCTTCCTCCGAGGCGATAATCAGCGTGGGGATGTCCAAGGTGTTATTCTCCAGAACAGGATCTGCTTCCAAACTCGCCGCCGCGATGGCGCTGGTCACCCAGCCGCTGGCGTCCACATCCACTGAAGCTGAAAGCGTCATCGTCACCCAGGCGGTCTGATGCAGGTCCAGCGCGCCCAACGTGCAGGTGATCCCGACATCAGCAGCTTGACAGCTCCCGCCCGCCAGGCTCACCTCGGCGCCGACGTAGGACAACGCCGAGGGCAATGTATCCGTGAGGACGACGCCCAACGCTGTGGACGGCCCGCCGTTCGTCACGGCGACAGTGTACGTGAACTGCTGCCCCGCCGTGACGGTCTCTGTCGTCTGGATCAAGCCCACGCTCAGATCGGCCGCCGCGTTCACCGTCGTTGTCTCGACGATGTCGCGATTGTTGCCAGCGTCTAATTCTGCTTCCGCCGCGATGGCGGTCGCGCTTACCTCCAATGTACCGCGCGCGCCGGGGTTGACCGTCACATAAATTGTCGCGGTTACCGCGTCGCCCGCCTGGATTGCGCCCAAGCTGTAGGTGATCACGCCCGGCGAGGCGGAGAACGTACCTTGGATCGTCTCCGTCGAATCATAGACCACATCGGTGGGCAACGTAGCCGTGAGCGCCACGCCCGTCGCCGCGTCCGGCCCGGCGTTGGCGACGATCAAGGTGTAGGTCAAGCGCTCGCCCGCCGTGACCGGATCGGGGTCGTCGGATAAGGTGACGCGCAAATCGACCGCCGGGGCTACCTCTGTGCTGACCGAGCGGGTGTTATTCCCGGCCACGTGATCGTGCTCCGCCGCCGCGACGATGACGGTGTTCTCCGCCGCGCCGCTCCGCGTCGCCGTACTCACCACGGTGACCGACATCCCCGCGCCCGGCGCCAATTCGCCCCAGTCGCACGTGACGAGATCTTCGCCTTCATCATAAGAGCACTCGGCAGGCGTGACCGCGCTAAATTTGACGTTCGCGGGCAGCGTGTCCGTGAGACGCACGTTCATCGCCGCCGACGGCCCGGCGTTGCTGATTTCGATGGTGTAGGTGAGCGGCGCGTAGAGCGCCACCGTGGCCGGGGCGTCGAGCGCCGTCACGCGCAGATCGGCCTTGGGCGCGAGTGGGGTATCCAGTTCGGCGATGTTGTTGCGCTGCCAGGGATCGGCGCCCTCAGCGATGACTTCGACGTGGTTGGTGAGGGTCATCACTTCGGCAGGAGCCATCACCGCGACGGTCAGCGTCTTTTGAGCATCCACCTCCATCGCGCCGAGGGTGCAGGTCACCACGCCGCCCACGGGATCACCGCAACCTGCCGAGGCCGAGAGGAAGGTCGCGCTCACCGGCAGGGTATCGCGCACCACGGCCGCTAACGCATCCGGGCCATAATTGGTCACTACGATGGTGTAGGTCAGCGGCGAGAGCACGTAGTTCGGCAGATCAGGGGCCAGTCCCATCGTCACGGAGAGGTCAGAGGCCGGGGCGACTTCCATCTCGTACGTGGTTGTCTCGTTGCCCGGATTCCAATCCGCCGTGGACGAGGAGACTTCTGCCTGGCTCTGCAACCATCCTTTTTCGGTCGGCGTCACGACCACCGTGGCCGAGACAACAGCATCCCGTTCCATCGCGCCCCAGTCGCACGTCATCGCGTTGCCGTTGCGCTCGCAATCCCCCTCCGGCGCTAACGACGCAAAAGCGACGGTCGTCGGCCAGGTGTAGGTCAGCGTCACATCCTGCGCCGTCGCGGGGCCATCGTTGTACACCGCGACCGTGTAGGTCAGCGGGAAACCCTCCGCCGCCGGATTTGGCGTCCCCTGGATCGAGGGCCGCACATCCGCCGCCGAATCCAACGTCGTCGTCTCCGTAATCGGCAGGGCCAACGGATACCGCCCCTCAGAGAGTGCCACGACCACGTTGGTGATCACGCCCACGACATCGGTCTTGACCTGGACGGTCGCCGTCTCGGTCTGGCCGATGTCCATCGCGCCCAGATCGCAGGTCACGACGCCGGTGATTGCTTCGGTGCAGCCCGTCCCCTGGCTGACTGCGCCGCTGATGTAGTGAACGCCGGCGTCCAGCGTATCGGAGATCACCAGTTGGCTCAGGGGCGACGGCCCGATGTTGGTCACGGCGATGGTGTAGGTCAGGTATTCTCCGGCCAGGATCGGATCGTAGGGCGCGTCGGTCTGCGTAAGCTCCAACTCGGTCACGCAGACGAAAGCGGGCAACACCGGCTCATACATCACCTCATCGCCATCGATCTGATCGGAGGGATCACTATCGCCCCACCAATTCTCACGCGCATCGATCTGCCCGCCGGTGTTGTTGACTAAATCAAAGCCAACATTGCCAAACAGCCCGCTGCCCAACACGAAGAGCGATCCGCTGTTGATGCGCAGACCATCCCCTTGATTATCGGACACATTGCCATTACCGCTGACTTCAGAGCAGAGAAAGGCCAAGTCTCCTTGGTTTAATTCAATGCCTGTACCGCCGTTATTTCGCAGTGTGCTCCCTGTTACTGTGACAACCGAGTGAGCGCCATTAATGTAGAGGGCAATATCCATCCTGCCGTCCTCGCCATTATCATAAAGGTCCGTGTTAGCAATGACAACGCGGCTATTCATCAAATAGATACCATGATCGCGGGAAGCTCCAACGTCTGTATCATTTTCCGAAATAATTCTGCTGTGGGCGATGGATACTTCGCCGGTCAGGGTATTCGTGATGGCGACATTGCTTTGCACGCCTAAGCTATTTTCTTTGCCCGCATAGCGCACCGTGGTATATTGTAGATCTCCCGTACCGCCGTCAAAGACTAATCCAGCCCATTGTCCTGAGGTGGAATTTTGCGCTGAGGTAAAGGTAATGGGATCGGCCGCGCTTCCGATAGCATCCAAGTGGCCGCGCACCATGAGTTCATTCTTCCCCATCACAGCGATGCCCGGCTCGACGGTCAACGTCGCATCGGTCATCACTTCCAACGTCGTTCCCAGCTCATAGCCGAGCAAGCCCGTCTGCGCCGTCAAGATCGTATCCGTGAGGATATCCGCGCCCTCAATTAGGATGCGGCGCGCCTCCGTCTCCCCACCAGAGAATTGATTGTGTCCCACACTTTCAATCAGCGCCGGGGGGATACGCACCGCATAGCCCCCCGTATCGGCGAATACATTCCCGGTGACGGTCAAGACAGCTTGATCGCCCGCAACGTAGAGCGCATAATCTTCTTTGTTATTCCCATTTTCCAGGAACAACGTATCGCTAATCAGCACATGACTATTAGCGAGATAGATGCCATAATCTGGTCTCGACGAAATACCACTTTGATTTTCTGTCATCACAGCGCTGTGCTGAATCCTGATCATACCCGTCAATACGTTGCTGATAGCGATATTGCTCCGCACACCTAAACTATTCATCACGCCGCCGTAACGCACCGTAGCATATTGCAGATCGCCGGTCCCGCCATCGAAGATCAACCCGCCCCACTCGCCCGCCCCGGAATTACTCGCCGAGGTGAGGGTGATGGACTTAGTCGCGTTTCCAATCGCCGCCAGATGCCCGCGCACCAGAAGTTCATCTTTCCCCATCACAGCGATGCCCGGCTCGATGGTCAACGTCAGCCCATCCGGGATCTCTAGACTCTGCGCCAGCTCATAACCCTCCAAGCCATCCTGCGGCGTCAGCGTCGCATTCCCCGCGAGAGCCGCGCCATCGATAAGGATGCAACGGCCATTCGACGCCGCTCCAGCGGAGAAGGTATTATTCGTCACGCTATTGATCAATGCCGGCGGAATGCGCACCGCGTAACCCTGTGTATTAGAGAAGACGTTATGCGTCGCCGTGAGCAACGCGGTCGCCCCCCCTGCATACAGCGCGTAGTCGGCGTTGCTGATCGCTTCATCCCCTACAAAGTGCGTATTGCTGATCGCGACGTGGCTATCGGTGATATAAATACCATAGGTCAATTTTGGGGTGAAGGTACCAGCATTTAGATTATCAACCCGCACATCACTGGATTGGATACTTACCATGCCGTTCAACACATCGACGATGGCGATATTACTCTGCACCTCCGCATCTACATCGCCGCCGCCGTAGCGCACCACGGTATGCCGCAAATTGCCGGTCCCGCCATCGAAGATCAACCCGGCCCATTGACCCACCCCAGAATCTTGATAGGATGTAAACGTAATAGGATTGTTAGGCTCCCCTATCGCCTCCAAATACCCCTGAATCTTCAACTCAATCGTCGTGTCTTTCCCCACGCCGCCTTTGACGATGACGCCCGGCTCAATCGTCAAAGTCACATCGGGATTAACCGTCACATCCGCCGTCAGTTGATAGGGACTCCCATCCATATCCCACGTCGTATCCGACGAGATAGGCCCGGAGACCTCCGTCCCCAGGGGCGCGCGCACCGACGTTTCCTCTCCGGCGCGTTCCTCCACTATGGCCGCCGCATCCTCAGAGAGACCCCACAACAAACCGCCGATCAATCCCAGCGCCAAACTTACAGCCAACCCTAATCGCATATTTCTAACCATCGCCATTTTCCTCCATACTGTAAATATAACTTAGGCCCACAAGCCTTCACCAAACCCACGCCATCCGCCCCCTCATGGTACTAATTTCCCACAAGCGATGCAATAGGAAGTTAGTCCCCACGCTCCGCTGGCTTGAGCAGGGCCGCCAGGCTCTCCTCAAACGGCGGATAGACCACGCCTCGGTCAGTGATGATCGCGGTGATGTAGCGCGCGGGCGTCACATCAAAGGCGGGATTGGCGACGCGCGCCTCATCCGGCGTGATCTGACATTCGCCGACGTGGGTGATCTCCTCGGCCGGCCGCGCCTCGATCTCGATGGCGTCGCCGTTGGGCATCGCAAAATCGACCGTGCTGGTCGGCCCGACGACGTAGAAGGGGATGCCGTGGGCGCGCGCGGCCAAAGCCAGGCCGTAGGTGCCGATCTTGTTGGCGGTGTCGCCGTTCGCCGCGACGCGATCACAGCCCACGACGCAGAGATCGATGCCGTGGGTGCGCATCACGTGCGCCGCCGCGCCATCCACGATGACGGTGTGCGGCACGTCCAATTGCATCAACTCCCAGGCGGTCAATCGCGCGCCCTGCAAACGCGGGCGCGTCTCGTCGACGTAGGCATGCACACCCTTGCCCGCCTCGTGCGCCGCCGTGATGACGCGCAGCGCCGTGCCGTACTCGCCCGTCGCCAGCGGGCCGGTGTTGCAATGATGAATGATCTTCGCGCCCTCCGGCACCAGCGGCAGCGCGTACTGCCCAATCCGATAGTTGGCCTCCTCCTCTAATTTGGAGATCGCGTGGGCCTCCGCCAGCACCGCGTCGCGCGCCGCCGCCACCTCCGTCAACGTCGGATCAGAGGCCCGCTTCAGCGCCCGATCCACCGCCCAACCCAAGTTCACGGCGGTGGGGCGAGCCGCGCGGAGCGCCTCGGCCGCCCGCGCTAAATCGGCGCGCAGATCCGCGATCTCCGTCGCAGCGCTCTGACGGGCCGCCAACGCCATGCCATACGCCGCCGTGATCCCGATGGCCGGCGCGCCGCGCACCACCATCTCGCGGATCGCCCGCGCGACCTCGCGATAATCCGTGTACTCGATGTGAGTAAATTCGTGAGGCAACACCCGCTGATCGATCAAACGCAACGTCTGATCCTCCGTCCACTGAATCGCGTGATAGGTTTGCATCGCACACTCCTTTTTGTCGCTAACTAGTCACCTGATACTTTTCCTCTGCTTTGATCTCTTATCATAACACTACAACGAAGGGAGAAACGAGCGAAATTACCAATCATTGACTATTCATTGCTCTCTCCATGTGATATTGTGGTTAGGGCTGATTTTCAAACAACGTCTCAGTGCTATAATAAATTTACACCCATACTATCCTCTCTATTGTCCCTTTTTTTCGCCTGATCGCAAGATTCTCACATCACAAGCCTAATTTGGAGGCCTGATATGTACAACCGGTATCTTGTGCTTAGCATAACGATGATTTTGGTTGTCGGCAGTCTCTTTCTGATGAAAGGCTCCGTGGCCTCGCCGCTGGACTTGGCGAATCCCCTCATCCTCGTGAGCAACCAGGGCCAGGCCGGCGCCGACGTGGACAAGACCCTGGTCCAGAACACGGTGATCGACCCGGCTCCCAATTGGCGCACCCGCTTCTTCGACGCTGCCGGCTGGCAGGACGCCTACCCGGTCAAGCGCGCGCTTGCCTGGACGACGAGCGCCGAGATCGCCCCGCTCTTGAACGACGGCGCCGATCACGTCTGGGGCGGCGCGCCAGGCGGGCCCCTGGAACCCGACGCCGGGAATGGGACCGCTTACCCCAACCGCGAATCCGGGGGGCACTACGACAACGGTCATCCCATTCCCGCCAGCCCCAGCCCGCAATACCTCTTCCTGCGCCGGGACTTCTGCCTACCCATCAACGCCCAGGCCAACGCCCAGCGCCGGTTGACCAACGGCGACATCGAGATTCATCTCCTCAACGCCACCGACAGCGCGGGCATCCCGGACGGCGCGGCCTCGGTCTACCTGAACGGCGACATCATCGCTTGGATACCCGGCGACGAGAGCGGGGCCGTAGAGCTGATCAACGTCCCCGACCCCAGATTCCTCTACCGGGGGCGCAACGCCCTGACGATGCGCGTGGGCGACGCCCGCTCCGATGCACGGGCCGCGATTCTCTACCGCGCCGCCATCGACTACGCCATCGACCCGGACGCCATCGCACTGCACATCACGCCGGACAGCCCCTTTGTGGGCGAGCCGGTCGATTTTAGCGTCGCCACCGACGGGCTCAGCGGGCGCTCGCCTTACATTTACCAGTGGGCCTTTGGCGACGGCGACGCCGGAGCGGGCGCCAACGTCGACCACGTCTACGAGATGACCGGCTCCTACACCGTCTCGCTGACCATCGCCGACGTCGACGCCTGCACCGCCACGGCGGCGCTGCCGCTCACGGTGCTGCCCCACCCGCTTTCGATTGAGAAGACCGCCTATCCGGACCCGGTCACCGCCGGCGAGACGCTGCGCTATCGCCTGACCGTCGAGAATCGCAGCGCCGCGCGCTCGCTGACCAACGTCGTCGTCACCGACACGCTCCCGCCGGGGACGACGTTCAACTTTTGCAGTGGTGGATGCGCGCCGCCAATACCGCCCGATCGTACCGTGGCGTGGACGTTGGGCAGCCTGGGGCCGGGGCAGTCAACCACTCTCGACCTGTACGTCGACGTGGACCTGACCGTCTCCGGCGTGCTGACCAACGCGACCTACGGCGCGCGCGCCACCGAGGCTGTGACAACCGGCCAGCCGATGACGGTGACCGTACAACCGCCGCCCTGCCCGGCCCCGCTCGAGGCGGTCGCGCTATCCGGGCCGACGCAGGGCTACACGGCCACGACCTACGTCTTCACCGGCACGCTCACGCCGACCGATCCCACCACGCCCTTGGCCCTCGCCTGGGCGCCCGAACCGATCACGGGCCAGGGCACGCTCAGCGCCGCTTATCAATGGCCCGCTGTCGGGACCTATCCCATCACGTTGACGGCGGAAAATTGCGGCGGGATGATCAGCGCCACGCGCGCGATCACCATCAGCGCGCCGCCGCCCACGTGCCCCGCGCCGCTCACCGATGTGAACATCATCGGGCCGAGCGCGGGCGAGACGGATACGCCCCTCACCTTCACCGCCGCGCTCACGCCCACCGACGCCACCCCGCCGCTCACCACAACCTGGGCGCCCGCGCCGTTAGCCGGCCAGGGGACACTCACGGCCACCTATCAATGGGATGCGCCCGGCGCTTACACCATCACCCTGCGCGCGGAAAATTGCGGCGGGACTAGCGGAGGCGGCGGGATTGTCTCCGCCACGCGCGCGATCACCGTCAGCGCGCCGCCGCCGACGTGCCCCGCGCCGCTCGCCGATGTGGACATCGTCGGGCCAAGCGCCGGCGAGACGGATACGCCCCTCACCTTCACCGCCGCGCTCACGCCCACCGACGCCACCCCGCCGCTCACCACAACCTGGGCGCCCGCGCCGTTAGCCGGCCAGGGGACACTCACGGCCACCTATCAATGGGATGCGCCCGGCGCTTACACCATCACCCTGCGCGCGGAAAACTGCGGCGGGATTAGCGGAGGCGGCGGGATTGTCTCCGCCACGCGCGCGATCGCCATCAGCGCGCCGCCGCCTACGTGCCCCGTGCCGCTCACGGGCGTCGCCATCGCCGGGCCAAGCGCGGGCGAGACGGATACGCCGCTCACCTTCACCGCCGCGCTCACACCCACCGACGCCACCCCGCCGCTCACCTTCACGTGGACGCCCGCCCCCCTCAGCGGCCAGAACAGCGCCACGGCGACCTATCGGTGGCCGGATCCCGGCGTTCACCCGGTCACCCTTCACGCCGAAAATTGTGGCGGAGCGATTACGGCCACGCGCGAGGTCATCCTTTCGGACCGTCCCATCGCGAACATCTACCTGCCGCTGGTGATACGCAACTGGCCGGATGATGCGCCCGACCGTTGCCCCGGCTGGCTCATCGAACCCGGCGCGGCGCACCGCGAGAACTTTGATCATTATGATGACCGCGATTGGTTTGTCTTCCAAGCGACCGCCGGCCTGAGCTACACCCTCCGCACCGACGATTTGGAAATCTATGCCGATACGGTCATCACGCTCTATGATAGCGCGTGTACCACGCCCCTGGCCTACAACGACGACATCGCCTATCCCAACGACCTCGCCTCCGAGATCAAATGGCCGGCCCAGACCACCGGCCCGCTCCATCTGGAGGTGCGGAACTTCGCGCCGCATCAGTACGGGGAGCAGACGGGCTACACGCTGCTGCTGTACCGAGAAAGCGCGCCGCCCGACGAAGAGGCGCCGGGCGCATGCCCCGGTCAGATGATCGACATCGGCACGCGCTACCCAGAGAGCTTCGATCACCCCAACGATAACGACTGGTTCACCTTCGAGGCGACCGCCGGCCAGACCTATACCATCGCCACGGACGATCTCGGCCCGCGCGCGGATACGCTGCTGGAGTTATGGGGCGATGATTGCGCCACTAAGTTGGATGAGAATGACGATATCGACCCCGGCGTCAACGTCGCTTCGCGGATCGTGTGGCAGGCGCAAACCAGCGGTCGGCTCTCTGTGATGGTGCGCAGTTACGATTGGACGGTCTACGGCGAGGGCACGGAGTACACATTGACCGTCTATCTCAAGGAGGAATAGGCAATGCGCAAACGACGACGCGATTATTGGCTGCTCTTGGGGATCGTGAGCCTCCTGTGGATCGTGGGCCAAACGAGCGCCCTGGTGTGGGCCGGCGCGCCCGCCCGCGATCTAGCCCAGAAGACCGACCTCCCGCCCACACCGACGCACAAATTCCCCACGGAGACGCCGACGGCCACATCGACCGCGACGCCCACCGCGACGCCCACATCCCCGGTCGCCATCACCCCGACTCC